>NZ_JBEZJZ010000001.1:0-219038 GCF_040651455.1 Streptomyces sp. NPDC048483 | reverse complement strand
GGAGAGGGATCATGACCGCGCCCACCCGCAAGGAAGCCGTCGCGCGCCCCGTGCGCCGGGGCCCCGCCTCAGCCCTCGTACGCCGCCAGATCCTTGACGACCGAGAAGCCCAGGCCGTAGGCGCTCATTCCGCGCCCGTACGCGCCGATGTGCACGCCGGCGGGGCCGTCGCCGGACGAGCCGGCCAGCACCCAGCCGTACTCGGACTCGCGGTAGTGGAACCGCATCGGCACACCGTCCACCGGCAGCGTCAGCTCGCTCCAGCTCTCCCCGCCCAGGTCGTCGGCCAGCTCCCAGGCGAGCATCGTCTGCTGGTCCAGCCAGTCCTGGCGCAGCGAGCGGTCCATGTGGGACGGCCAGGTCCGGGCGAGCAGGCCGGATCCGGCGAGCCAGGCGGCCGTGGAGACCGAGGTGGCCTCCAGGACCCCGGTACCGTCGGCGCTGCGCCGTACGGGGCGGCTGGCGACGGTGACCACGACCGCGAACCGGTCGTCGTCCTTGCCCGTCTCCGCCTTTATGGTGGGCTGCTGGCCGTGCCCGGTGGCACCGTGTTCGACGGTGCCGTCCGCGGCCGCGCCGACCTGCATCAGCCAGCGTGGCCCGGTGAATGCCTCGTCGAGGCCGTACCACGGGAACGCGGCCAGCAGATAGCCGTCGACCTTCCGGCCGACGTCGGCTGACACCTCGTGGCTCGGTGTCGGACTCGTCGTCTCCATCTGCGCGGCGCCTCCTTGTTGCCCTGCGTCGTGGGCGGCCCGCCCCCCTCAGGCGTCCTCACCCCGGACACCGGGAGCATAGCCATAGGGGTCAACACAGCCGGGCATACGGGAGTATCAGGTGGCGTCGGCGTCGAAAGGCGGACGCTCCGGCGCGCCGTCCCGGTCACTCTTCTTGACCAGGTCGGGGCGGCCGCCGCCGGATTCCTTGGTGAGATTGGCGCGTGCGCCGTTCGAGGGGCTCACGGGCGCGTCAGCGGCGCCGTCGCGGCCGTGGACGACGTCCTCGAGATCGGCCACCTCGGACTTGAAGTCGAAGCCGTTGCGGATCTCCTGGAGCTCCTTGAGGCCGTATTCGTCCTTCTCCAGGACATGCTTGCGGACGAAATTCTTCGGCTTGAGGTCCTCGAACTCGAAGTCCTTGAATTCCGGGCCCAGCTCGCTGCGGATGTCCTCCTTGGCGGTGTCGGAGAACGCGCGCACCTTGCGGATGAAGCCCGTGACGTCCTGAATGACCTTGGGCAGCTTGTCCGGCCCGAAGATCAGCATCGCAAGGATCACGAGCGCCACCAGCTCGAGGGGTCCTATGTCGAAGAACACCTTGCAGCTCCTTGGATTATCCGCGGCCTCAATGGCCTAGGGGCCAGGCCGACTATCACGGTACCTGGCCCGCTGCGCCGGGCGGGAGTCACCCGTGCCAACACGGGGAAAACGATCAACCGCTGCTGGAGGAGCCCAGCGTCAGCCGAACGGTCTGCTCCTTTCCGCCCCTTTGGAGCCTCAGCACCAGCGTGTCGCCGGGCCGGTGGCTGCGGATCTTGACGATCAGCTCCTCGCCGCTGTGCACCGGCGCATCGTCCACCTTGGTGATCACATCGCCGGGCCGGATCCCGGCCTTGGCGCCGGGCCCGCCCGGGATGACCGGCGCCCTGCCGTCCTTGCTCCGGGCACTGACCCGCGCGCCGTCACCCGCGTACTCCATCTCCAGGGTGACGCCGATCACCGGGTGTGTCGCCCGGCCCGTGTTGATCAGCTCCTCGGCCACCCGCCTGGCCTGGTTGATGGGTATCGCGAAGCCCAGGCCGATGCTGCCGCCCTGGCCGCCTCCCTGGCCGCCGCCGTCCAGCCCGCCGCCGCTGTCGGCCGCCCGGATGGCGCTGTTGATGCCGATCACCCGTGCCTTGGCGTCCACCAGCGGACCGCCCGAGTTGCCCGGGTTTATCGGGGCGTCCGTCTGGAGCGCATCCACGTACGACACATCGCTGCCGCCGCCCTGGCCGCCTGCGGTGATCGGGCGCTGCTTGGCGCTGATGATGCCGGAGGTGACGGTGTTGGCGAGGTCGTACGGGGCACCGATCGCCACGACGGGGTCGCCGACCCGCACCGCGTCGGAGTTGCCGAGGGGCAGCGGGCGCAGTCCGGTGACGCCCTCCACCTGGACGACGGCGAGGTCGTAGCCGCCGTCCCGCCCGACGACCTTGGCCTTGGCCGTCTGGCCGCCGCTGAACGTCACCGATATCTCGCCGCCGGTGCCGGCCGGCTCGACGACGTGGTTGTTGGTGAGGATGTGCCCCTTGTTGTCCAGGACAAAGCCGGTGCCGGTGCCCTGCTCGGCATTGCCCCGCACATGCAGGGTGACCACGCCGGGCAGCGCCCGCTGCGCGATCCCGGCGACGCTGTCCGGGTTACGGCTGCCGTCGTCGCCGGCGGCCTGCGGGAGCTTGATGTCGTCGATGCCGCCGTACCGCTCGATGTACGCGCCGATGACGCCGCCGACCCCGCCCGCGAGCAGGGCCGCCACCACGGCACCGATCACCAGCGGCGCACGCCGGCCGCGCTTGCCTGCGCCGACCGGCGGCGATGCGGCGGGGCCGCCGTGCTGGGGCGCGCTCCAGGGGTCGTACTGCTGCCAGGCGCCGGTGGGGGCCGGCCCGTGGCCGCCGCCTGCCGGCATGGCCGCACGGTTCCCGGCGGGGCGGGGGCCGCCGTCGCCGGGGTGCGGGACGAAGGCGGTGGTGTCGGTGGCGTCGGGGCCGGCGACGGGCTTCTGGAGGGAGGGGCCGTCGTCACCTGCGGAGGCCGCCGGGGCGGGGTGCGCCGGGTCGGCGGGCGGGGCGGGGGTGCCGGGGGCGGTCGGCGGGTGCGCGGCCGGTGTGGCGGGGGCCATGGCCGGGTGCGCGGCCGGTGTGGCGGGCACGGTCGGCGGCTGCGGAGCGGGGTCGCCCGGCGGCTGCGGGGCGGGGGCTCCGGGCGCGGCCGGCTGCGGGGACGGCGGCGGGCCCTGGTAGGACGCGCCGGGCATCGGGGCCTGCGGGGGCATCGCGTGCGGCGGCAGCCTGGTGCCCTGAGCCGGGGTCGCCATCGGCCGCTGTACGGGTGGCGCGGGCGCCCACGGCCCGGGGCCGCCGTACGGAGGCGTGCCGTAGGGGTCCTCGGCGTGCAGCGGCCGCGGCCGCTCCGGCGCACCGTTCGGCCCGGCCGTGGCCGTGACCGTCGCGGTCCCGCCACCCGGCACCTCGTCCCGGTGGCCGGCCGCCGTCTCCTCCCGTACGCCGGCGGCGGCCTGACCGAACGTCACGGTCGAGGCCACGCCCCGGTCCCGGACCGCCGCGTCGGCGTCGGCGTCGGGTACGTCGCCCTGGGCCGCCGCGGGGTCCGCTGCCGTCGCCGACCCGTCGACGGGGGCGACCACCGCGGTCACCTCGGCCGTACGGGCAGCATCGGCCCGGTCCGCCACACCGGCCGGCTCAGGCGCATCGGCCCGCTCCGGCGCATCGGCGACCACCGGCGCCTCGGGCACCGCCGATGCCCCGGACGCCACCGCCGCATCGGCTCCATCGGCCGCATCCCCCGCCCCGGACGCACGCGGCACCCCCGCCGTCCGACCGGCGGAAGACACCGGTGCCTGCGGACCGGCCTCGGTGGGCGGTTGCGTCACCGGGCGTCCCGGGCGGCTCCACCACTTCAGCTTCGGCCCGGCGGCCTTACCGTCGTCCATGCTCTCCCCAGATTTCGCCCGCACTCGCGGGCCACCGCCACCTCGCGGCCCGCGCCCCGGACAGGGGTGCGAAGCCCACCAGGGATTCAACCAGTTCTGCGCGGGGCTGCGCAGTGCGCGGTCAGTGCCGGTCGGGAGTTGCGCCGGGGGCGGCGGGGCTGGAGGGTGCCGCGGAGCCGATCAGTGGCCGCTTGGGCTCCACCGGGGAGAGCGGGGAGAGGTGGTACGGCGAGGCCGGGCCGGTCGCGGCTATCAGGGGCGGCAGGCCGAAGCGTCCGGGCGGGTTCGGGTCCGTCGAGAGCGAGAGCGAGAGCGCCGCGCCGGGGCCGTAGAGGCTCATGGCGCCGGGGGCCGGCGCCGCGGTGGGCGCGCCGATCCGCGGGCCGGTGCCGGCCTCCCCCGTCGCCAGGAATGCGCCGGTGCGGGTCAGCGGACCGCTGCCCGCCACCGGGGTGGCACTGAGCGGGGTGACGGCCGTGGCGCCGCCGTCGCCGCGGCCGCCGGGTGTATCGACGGCCGCCTCCAGCGGAAGGGCACCACCGAGCGCAATGGCCGCGAGCGAGACCGCCCCGGCCGCCGCGAAGGCGAACCGGCGCCGCTGCGGCGCGGGCCGCTCGGCCTCGTGGACCCGGAAGCCGCGCTGCCGCGGCGGCCCGGCAAGGCCGGCCATGGCCCGCTCGGCCCGCCGGCCGTGGTCGTCGGCGGGGACATAGCCGAAGGAGCCGCCGCCCCGGGCGAAGTCGCCGCGTCCGAGGGCGCCGCCACCAAGCCGGCTGCCGGGACCGCCCAGATCACCGCCGGGCAGCCCCTGAAGGCGCGCCAGCAGCCCCTCGGAGGGGCCGGGGGGTGCCGTCTGCGCGAAGACGCTCTTCAGCCGGCGCTGGGCGTCGGCCTCTGCTTTGCATTTTCCGCACGTCGCAAGATGCGCGAGCACCCGCTCGCGCGCGTCATGCCCCAACTCGCCGTCGACCAGGGCCGCGAGGCGGTCGCCGAGATGCTGCTCGGCGGGGGATGGACCGCCACTGAGGCTCACGCGATCCCGACCTCCCCGGTGGAGACCACCGCCAGCGACCGCTGCTGCTTGCGCTCCTCGGCGCGCGCCGCCGGGGAGCGGTGCTTGAGCGCCTTGCGCAGATGCGAGCGGCCGCGGTGGATCCGGCTGCGGACCGTGCCGAGCTTGACGCCCAGGGTTGCGGCGATCTCCTCGTAGGAGAGGCCTTCGATGTCGCACAGGACGACGGCGGCCCGGAACTCGGGCGCGAGGGTGTCCAGTGCGTGCTGGACGTCGGCGTCGAAGTGGGTGTCGTCGAAGTGTTCCTGCGGCGCGGGCTCGTTGCTGGGCAGCCGTTCGGCGGCGTCGTCACCGAGCGAGTCGAAGCGGATGCGCTGGCGGCGGCGGACCATGTCGAGGAAGAGATTGGTCGTGATGCGGTGCAGCCAGCCCTCGAAGGTGCCGGGGGTGTACGACGACAGCGAGCGGAAGACGCGGACGAACACCTCCTGGGTGATGTCCTCGGCGTCGTGCTGATTGCCGGAGAGGCGGTAGGCGAGACGGTAGACCCGTGCACTGTGGGTGCTGACGATCTCCTCCCAGGTGGGCGGGGTCCACGTCTGCGCATCCGCGCCCTCGGCAAAGGTCGCGGTGGTTGCGGAGTCGGTGGTACGGAGACCTTCAGCAGTGTTTGTCACGGATTTCGGCTCGGCAGACAACCGTTTCAAGCGCCTTCGCACCTTTCGGTCACCCGCCGCAGCCGCACCTCCCCTGGTGGCTCTGGTGGTGTCCAGTAGAGCCCCTACCATATCCACCCCGCCCGTTAGCTCCGGATAAGCAGTTTTGACCTGCATTTGGTCCTGGAACCGGCCCTGTCTCGTCTCCTGCACCGTCTTCATGGGTGCCTCCCCCCTGCAATTCCCCCTGCTTTCTCCTAACGTCCGGTCCCATCTGCGGGTTCCCGCACACAGCGGATACAGTCACGGTTGCGTCAACTACGGGGACAGGAGAGGGCCATTACCGGCAACCGGCAGACGAGCTTGGCATTCGCCGAGGCGTACGGCGCCGGGACCATCGACGACACCTCCGAGGCCGCCCTGAGCTGGTGCCGCGAGCGGGCACGGGAGGCCGGCATCCGTACGGTGTCGACCGGCACCGGCGCGGCCCTGCGGATGCTCGCGGCCACCGCGGACGCCAAGGCGGTCGCCGAGATCGGCACCGGCACCGGCGTGTCGGGCATCTATCTCCTGCACGGCATGCGGCCGGACGGCGTGCTGACCACCGTCGATCTCGAACCGGAGCGCCAGGCGTTCGCCAGGACGGCGTTCCGCGAGGCGGGCTTCGCCGGCAACCGCGCGCGCTTCATTCCCGGCCGCGCCCTGGACGTACTGCCCCGTCTCGCGGACGGCGGATACGACCTCGTCTTCTGCGACGGGGACCTGATGGAGTGCCTGGAATACCTCGCTGAATCGTTGCGTCTGCTGCGCCCCGGCGGCCTGGTGTGCTTCGAGGGCGTCTTCGCGGACGGCCGTACGGTCGACTCCGCGGTGCAGCCGGCGGAGGTGCTGCGGCTGCGCGAACTGCTGCGGGCCATACGGGAGAGCACCACGCTGGTGCCGGCCCTGCTTCCGGTGGGCGACGGGCTGCTCTGCGCGGTCAAGCGCGGCTGACCGCCGCCTGCATATGGCGCGAGGCGACGAAAACGGCCCCGGCAGGCGGCGCGCCGTCTCTGCGCGCCCCCTGCCGGGGCCGGGGTCTCGGCTGGGGGTACCGGGGGTCAGCCCCCGGGAAACCGCAGCGGTTGTTCCGCCCTCGTCAGACGGTGACCTTCTCCAGGGCCTCACCCAGCGCCTTGGCCTCGTCGGGGGTCAGCTCGACGACGAGCCGCCCGCCGCCTTCGAGCGGAACGCGCATGACGATGCCCCGCCCCTCCTTGGTCACCTCGAGCGGGCCGTCGCCCGTCCGCGGCTTCATGGCCGCCATGCTCGTTCCCCTTCCTGAAACCAGCTCATCTCAGCCGACGGCCTGGATAGGCGCGTGTCACCGGCATCGAACACATTGCTTCCAGGCCATTATCCCGCATCGAACGACCCGATGACCAACATCGGGGAGCATCCCTTGCGCAACGCGCTCGGCCAAAACCACTCAATTCGGGGAGGGGGCTGCGATACTGCGCCACCCTTCGACGTCCGACGCGCCCCAGTTGTTTGATGTACGTCACATGCCGAAGCCCGATGATCTCCGGCATCCTGAGCGCTGACTGCCACCACCGGGCAGTCCGAGCCGCGACGGAGGGGACCCCCACTATGGCCGACACCGTGCTCTACGACGTGAGCGACGGACTCGCGACGATCACCCTCAACCGCCCCGACGCGATGAACGCGATGAACACGGAGGCGAAGGTCGCGCTGCGGGACATCCTCCAGGAGGCCGCCGCCGACCCGGCGGTACGGGCCGTGCTGCTGACCGCCACCGGGCGCGCCTTCTGCGTCGGGCAGGACCTCAAGGAGCACATCGGGCTGCTGGCCGAGGACCGGGCGACGGGCTCGGGCAGCACCATGAACACCGTGCGCGAGCACTACAACCCCATCGTGACGGCGCTGACGGAGATGCCCAAGCCCGTGGTCGCGGGCGTCAACGGGGTCGCGGCGGGCGCGGGCGCGGGCTTTGCGATGGCCGCCGACTACCGGGTCGTCGCCGATTCCGCGTCCTTCAACACCTCCTTCGCGGGCGTCGCGCTGACCGCCGACTCCGGGATGTCCTGGACGCTGCCCCGGCTGATCGGCCATGGCCGGGCCGCCGATCTGCTGCTCTTCCCGCGCAACGTCGGCGCCCAGGAGGCGTACGAGCTCGGCATCGCCAACAAGGTCGTCCCGGCAGCCGAGCTGGCCGGGGAGGCGGCGGCGGTCGCCCGGCGCCTGGCCCAGGGGCCGACCGCCGCCTACGCCGCGATCAAGGAGTCGCTGGCCTACGGGGCCGGGCACTCGCTCGCCGAGACCCTCGGCAAGGAGGACGAGCTCCAGGGCCGGGCCGGGGCGTCCGAGGACCACCAGATCGCGGTCGAGGCGTTCGTGAAGAAGGAGAAGCCGGCCTTCCTGGGCCGCTGATCCCCTACGGCTGCGGGCCGGGCCGGGCGGCCCGGCTCAGCCGGCCGCCGCCTCCGCACTCCGGCGGGCACGGCAGTCCGCGAGGTGGTCGTTGACCAGGCCGCACGCCTGCATCATGGCGTAGGCCGTCGTCGGGCCGACGAAGCGGAAGCCGCGCTTCTTGAGGTCCTTGGCGAGCGCCGTCGACTCCGGGGTCACCGGCTGCAGATCGCCGACGGTGCGCGGCACCGGGCGGCCGGTCCGGTCGGGGGCGTAGGACCAGATGAGGGCGTCGAGCTCGCCGGGGGCGAGTTCGGCGGCGACCTTGGCGTTGGCGATCGTCGCGGCGATCTTGAGGCGGTTGCGGATGATGCCGGGGTCGGCGAGCAGCCGCTCGGCGTCCGCATCGGTGAACCGCGCCACCGCCGCGATCTTGAAGTCGGCGAACGCGGCCCGGAAGCCGGGGCGGCGGCGCAGGATCGTGATCCAGGACAACCCGGACTGGAACGCCTCCAGGCTCAGGCGCTCGAAGAGTGCGTCGTCCCCGTGGACCGGCAGGCCCCACTCGGTGTCGTGGTACGCGCGGTAGTCGGCCATCTGCTCCGACTCCATGCCCCACGGGCAGCGCGGTACGCCGTCCGGAGCCGTCACCACACCGCTCATGCCCGTCCCTCGCCCTCTTCGTCAGTGGAGTCCGCCGGGCCCTCGGGGGCCCGGCCACCGGGCCGCGCGTCCTCCCCGGAGCCCGCGCCCGCATCCCGTATCAGCCCCGGTCCGCCCATCGCGGCGGCATGCGCCCCGGCCAGCGCCGCCTCCAGCTCGGCGATCCGCGCGTCGCGCTCGGCCAGCTCGGCGCCGAGGCGGTCCAGGGCGTCGTCGACGTCGTCCATCCGATAGCCGCGGACGCCCACCGGGAAGCGGACGGCCTCCACATCGGCGCGGGCGAGGGGGCGGTCGGCGGGCAGCGGGTCGTACAGCCGGTCCGGCTCGGCGTCCCGCAGGCCGCCGTCCTCTCCGCCGTCGCCCCCGCCCACGACGACGAGGGTGACCGCGGCCACCACCACGACCATCGCGATCAGCAAGAACCAGAACACGACCAACTCCCCGCACTTGTGCCTGCTACTGATCGTGCCATGCGGGTCCGACAGTTAGGGTCGCTCACGGACCACGGAGAGGGAGTCAGGGAATGCTGCGGCTGGGAAATCGCGAGTTCGGTGCGCACGAGCCGGTGATCATGGCCATCGTGAACAGGACCCCGGATTCCTTCTACGACCAGGGGGCCACCTTCCAGGACGAGCCCGCGCTCGCCCGCGTCGAGCAGGCGGTGGCGGACGGCGCCACGATCATCGACATCGGCGGCGTCAAGGCCGGTCCCGGCGAGGAGGTCGACGCCGAGGAGGAGGCCCGTCGTACGGTCGGGTTCGTGGCCGAGGTGCGCAAGCGCTTCCCCGATGTCGTGATCAGCGTCGACACATGGCGGCACGAGGTCGCCGAGGCGGTCTGCGAGGCAGGTGCGGATCTCCTCAACGACGCCTGGGGCGGCGTGGATCCGGCGCTCGCCGAGGTCGCGGCGCGCTACGGCACCGGCCTGGTGTGCACCCACGCGGGCGGCGCCGAGCCGCGTACCCGCCCGCACCGGGTGACGTACGACGACGTGATGGCCGACATCCTGCGGGTGACGCTGGGCCTGGCGGAGCGGGCCGTGGAGTTGGGCGTACGGCGCGACGGGATCCTGATCGACCCCGGGCACGACTTCGGCAAGAACACCCGGCACAGCCTGGAGGCGACCCGCCGGCTCGGCGAGATGACGGCGACCGGCTGGCCGGTGCTGGTCTCCCTGTCCAACAAGGACTTCGTCGGCGAGACGCTCTACAGGCCGGTCAAGGAGCGGGTGCTGGGCACCCTGGCGACCACCGCCGTCTCGGCCTGGCTGGGCGCCCAGGTCTACCGGGTCCACGAGGTCGCCGAAACCCGTCAGGTGCTGGACATGGTGGCCTCCATCGCCGGCCACCGGCCCCCGGCGGTCGCCCGCCGGGGACTGGCGTAGGCCGCCCCGCCCGCCCCTGAATCCCGGCCCTGGAACCCGGCCCTAGATCCCGGCCTCCTTGGTCACCAGCGCGATCGCCTCGTCCACGTCGTCACTGACGTGGAAGAGCTCCAGGTCGTGCGCGGAGGCCTTGCCCTGGGCGATGAGGGTGCCGCGCAGCCAGTCGATCAGCCCGCCCCAGTAGGCCGAGCCGAACAGCACGATCGGGAAGCGGGTCACCTTGCGGGTCTGGACGAGGGTGAGCGCCTCGAAGAGCTCGTCCAGGGTGCCCAGCCCGCCGGGGAGCACCACGAACCCGCGCGCGTACTTCACAAAGCACGTCTTGCGGACGAAGAAGTAGCGGAAGTCGACGCCGAGGTTCACATACGGGTTCATGCCCTGCTCGAAGGGCAGCTCGATCCCCAGGCCGACGGAGACCCCGCCGGCCTCGCTGGCGCCCTTGTTGGCCGCCTCCATGGCGCCGGGCCCGCCGCCGGTGATCACCGCGAACCCGGCCTTCACCAGGGCCGCGCCGATCCGCACCGCGGCGTCGTACTCGGCGGAGTCCTGGGGGGTACGGGCGGAGCCGAAGACGCTGACGGCCGGGCCCAGCTCGGCCAGCGCGCCGAAGCCCTCCACGAACTCCGACTGGATGCGCATCACCCGCCAGGGGTCGGTGTGCACCCACTCGGAGGGCCCTTCGGAGTCCAGCAGCCGCTGGTCCGTCGTGCCCGGCTGCACCTGGTCGTGACGGCGCAGTACGGGACCCAGCCGCTGCTCCTCGGGGGTCGGTGCTCCCTCGGGGTTGGCCATGACGTGCTCCCTCCGCTGACAGATCGTTGCCGCTTCAGCGTAGATCCACCGGCGTGGCGCGGAGGGGAATTCCGCCGGTACGCGGGCAGGCGGCGGGCGGTCCCGGGGAGCGCGGCGGCCGGGCGGTCGGGCGGTCGGGCGGTCAGGCGGTCAGGCGGTCAGCCAGGCGCGCAGCCGCTCCTCGCAGTGCGAGATGCGCTCGACCTCGACCCGCTCGTCCTTCTTGTGCGCGAGCAGGGCGTAGCCCGGCCCGTAATTGACGGCCGGGACGCCGAGCGCGCTGAAGCGGGAGACGTCGGTCCAGCCGAACTTGGGCAGCGCGCTGCCGCCGACGGCCTCCATGAAGGCCTTGGCCGCCGGGTGGGAGAGGCCCGGCAGCGCGCCCGGCGAGTGGTCGTCGACGACGAGCTCGTCCACCGGGCAGTCCGCGAAGACCTCCCGGACGTGGGCCAGCGCCTCCTCGGGGGTGCGGTCGGGCGCATAGCGGAAGTTGACGGTGACCGTGCAGGCGTCGGGGATGACGTTGTTGGCCACGCCGCCCTCGATGTGTACGGCGTTCAGGCCCTCGCGGTATTCCAGGCCGTCGATCACCGGGCGGCGCGGCTCGTACGCGGCGAGCTTGGCCAGGATCGGGGCGGCGGCGTGGATCGCGTTGGCGCCCATCCAGCTGCGGGCGGAGTGCGCGCGCTCACCGGTGGTGCGCAGCAGGACCCGCAGGGTGCCCTGGCAGCCGCCCTCCACCTGCCCGTCGGAGGGCTCCAGGATCACGGCGAAGTCGCCCACGAGCCAGTCGGGGTGGGCGTCGGCGACGCGGCCGAGGCCGTTGAGGTGGGCGGCGACCTCTTCCTGGTCGTAGAAGACGAAGGTCAGGTCCCGGTTGGGTGCGGGGACGGTGGCGGCCATCCGCAGCTGGACCGCGACGCCGGACTTCATGTCGCAGGTGCCGCAGCCCCACAGGACGCCCCTCTCGTCCAGCCGGGAGGGGACATTGTCGGCGATCGGCACGGTGTCGAGGTGTCCGGCGAGCACCACCCGCTCGTCGCGGCCCAGGTGGGTGCGGGCGACGATGTTGTTGCCGTAGCGGTCGACGGTCAGGTGCGGCAGCGCGCGCAGGGCGTTCTCGACCGCGTCGGCGAGGTCCTTCTCGTCGCCGCTGACGGACGGGAAGTCGACAAGCTGCGCGGTGAGCCGGGCCGCGTCGAGCGACAGGTCGAGGGCGGGGTGGTGTGCAGAGCGCTCCATGGATCCGACCCTATCGGCAGCACTCCAGTACGGTGGGCGCGTGTCCGCCCAGCCCAAAGCCCCCGCCTCCCGCAAGCGCCTCTGGCGTATCGCCGCGGCCTTCGCCGTACTGATCGGGCTGGCCGTCTATCTGGTCGTGCAGTACGTCACCGGCGGCCCCGGTGCGCCGCACTGCCTGGTGCAGGCCGAGGGCGACGACAAGCCGTACGAGGTGACCCCCGAGCAGGCCGCGAACGCCGCGACGATCTCGGCGGTGGCGTCCTCGCGCGGGCTGCCGGAGCGGGCGGTGACGATCGCGCTGGCGACCGCGATGCAGGAGTCGGGGCTGCGCAACATCGACTTCGGTGACCGGGACTCGGTCGGGCTCTTCCAGCAGCGGCCGTCCCAGGACTGGGGCACCGTCAAGCAGATCATGGACCCGGTGTATGCGGCCGGGGAGTTCTACACGCATCTGGCGAAGGTGCCCGGCTATTCCCGGCTGCCGCTGACCGCCGCCGCGCAGAAGGTGCAGCGCAGCGGCTATCCGCAGGCGTACGCGAAGCACGAGGCGAACGCCGCGCGGCTGACCGGGGCACTGACCGGCCGCGATCATGCGGCGCTGGTGTGCAGCCAGAGCCGCCCGGTGGACGGCAAGGCCGGCGGGGTCGCCGCGGTGCGGGAGAAGCTGGTGCGGGAGTTCGGGCCCGAGGTGCTGCCGCGTGTGGCCGGCGCCGGGGGCCGGGCGGCGGCCGGGGAGCGCAGGGTGACGGTGCCGGTGCAGCGGGACGGGGCGGGCGCCGACGGCGACCGCACACGGCGCGGCTGGGAGCTGGCGTCCTGGGCGATGGCACACTCCGCGGAGCTGCGCATCGAACAGATCTCTTACGCCGACCGCATGTGGTCGGCGGCCGATGCGGGGAAGGGCTGGCAGCAGCGGCCGGACGCCTCCGGGGCGGACACCGGCGGCGTCCGCATCATCACCGCGCAGTAGTCCGCCGGATCCCCCGAAAGGGTCACCGGCGCCAATTCCCTTTTACGGCCGGGGAGTTGGCCGAGCGCACGCCACAGTTTCGGGCAATCGCCTTGCGCCGAAAGGGCTGTGACGTTTCCTCACGTCCTCGCGCGGCAGGCATATTGCCCCTCTTTATCCAGGGCGGATTATGTGACGCGTTACCAACTCTTTACCTGAGTTCACCGCAACCTTCGGGGACCTGACGCGATATTCAGTGCGTCCGCCAGGCGGACATGGCACATCTGTCAGAAGTTACGAGTCCCTCTCCGTAAAAGGAGCACCATGTCCCTCCCCGTTACGCGTCGGATCGCCCGAGCCGCCCTGCTCATTGCCGCAGGTGCCGCTCCCGTGGTGGCGGCGGCCGGCTCCGCCGAGGCCGCAACCCTGCCCGCGGCACCCGGCCTGAGCGGACTGAGCGCCCCGGACTCCGCGAGCACCAGCAAGAACCTGGGCGGCACCGCCGCGACCGGCGTCGGCCTGGTCAATGAGGCGGGCAAGCAGACCGCCACGAATCTCGCCCCGTCGGCGGCCAAGGCCGTCATCCCGCTGGTCACGAAGGCCGCGCCGATCGCGAACGCCGCGTCGCTCGCCAAGGGCGCGGCGGTCTCCAAGGGCGTCTCGCTGGTGAAGGGCGCCGCGAAGGGCGCGCCGGTCGCGAAGGGTGTGTCGCTGGTGAAGGCCGCGCCGCTCGCCAAGGGCGTCTCCCAGAAGGCGAAGGGTGTCGTCGGCGGGGTCGCCAAGAAGGGCAAGTCGGCCGACGCGATGCCCCTTGCGGCCCCGGGCGTGCTCGCTCCGGTGGCCGGCCTGCTCGGCGGTCCGGTGCAGGGCATGATCGGTGGTATGCCGATCAGCGGCTGAGCGTCCGCGCCACGCGCCGGGGCCCGGGGAGCGCTGCTCTCCCCGGGCCCCGGCGCGTTCTCGTATGTCAGCGGCTCACTCGGTGAGACGGCGTACCGCGGCGTCCACCCGCTCGTCGGTCGCGGTGAAGGCGATCCGTACGAACCGCTCCCCCGCGGTCCCGTAGAAGTCGCCGGGGGCCACCAGGATGCCGCGCTTGGCGAGGTCGCCGACGGTGTCCCAGCAGGGCTCGTCGCGGGTCGCCCAGAGGTAGAGCGAGGCCTCGCTGTGCTCGATACGGAAGCCGGCCGCCTCGAAAGCGGTGCGCAGGGCGGTGCGGCGGCGGGCGTAGCGCTCGCGCTGCTCGGCGACATGGGCGGTGTCGCCGAGCGCGGCGACGGTGGCGGCCTGGACGGGCGCGGCGACCATCATGCCGCCGTGCTTGCGGATCTGCAGCAGCTCGCCGAGGACGGCGGCGTCACCGGCCAGGAAGGCGGCGCGGTAGCCGGCCAGGTTGGAGCGCTTGGAGAGCGAGTGGACGGCGACGATGCCATCGAGGGAGCCGCCGCAGACGTCCGGGTGCAGTACGGAGACCGGGTCCGCCTCCCAGCCCAGCTCGAGGTAGCACTCGTCGCTGAAGACCAGCACGCCGTGCTCGCGGGCCCAGGCGACGGTGCGGCGCAGCTCGTCGGCGGTCAGGACCCGACCGGTGGGGTTGGAGGGCGAGTTGAGCCAGAGCAGCTTCAGCCCGGTGGGGTCGAGGTCGGTCGGCTCGTCGTAGACGACGGGCTCGGCGCCGGCCAGGCGGGCGCCGACCTCGTAGGTGGGGTAGGCCAGCCGCGGGTAGGCCACCTTGTCGCCGGGGCCCAGGCCCAGCTGGGTCGGCAGCCAGGCCACCAGTTCCTTGGAGCCGACGATCGGCAGCACGTTGGTGTGCTCCAGGCCGTGGGCGCCCAGGCGGGCGGCGGCCCAGCCGGTGAGCGCGTCCCGCAGCGCGGCCGTACCCCACACCGTGGGATAGCCGGGGCTGTTCGCCGCGTCGGTCAGGGCCTGCTGGATCACCGCGGGCACGGGGTCGACCGGGGTGCCGACGGAGAGGTCGACGATGCCGTCGGCGTGTGCGGCGGCGGTGGTCTTGTACGGCTCGAGCCGGTCCCAGGGAAAGACAGGGAGACGGGAGGAGACTGCGCCCACTATCGGTGCTCACTTTCTCAGGCGGGTGACGCGGGGGCCGGCGACGCAAAAATGCTTCGGTCCCGTACGGCATCGTGGCCGTACGGGACCGGGCGGCGCCGTGCGACCGCTGACTCTCGGAGGCGGGAGGGGCGGACGGGCGCCCTCCCGGTCCCCCGGGGTGTTACTGGTTCTGCGGCGGCAGCTCTGCGATGAAGGGGTGGTCGCGCTCGATCAGGCCGAGCTTGCTGGCGCCACCGGGCGAACCGAGCTCGTCGAAGAACTCCACATTCGCCTTGTAGTAGTCCTTCCACTCTTCCGGAGTGTCGTCCTCGTAGAAGATCGCCTCGACGGGGCACACCGGCTCACACGCACCACAGTCGACACATTCGTCCGGGTGGATGTACAAGGACCGGGAACCCTCGTAGATGCAGTCGACGGGGCACTCCTCGATGCATGCCTTGTCCTTGACGTCGACACAAGGCTGCGCGATGACGTAGGTCACGCTGTCGTTCCTCCTCAGTAGGGCCGGCGGTCCGATAGGCAGTACCGCCGCTGGGCGCGCGGGAGCGCGGCGTCGTCGATGCCCGCCACCTAGTATCTCCGTTCCCGGGCACGAGACGAACAAGAGGGGCGGGAAGAGCGATGGAATTCATGGCCGGCGGTCGTGCGGAAGTCCGTATCACCCTTGCTGACGTGGGAAAAAGGGTATCCGTTCGCCGTCTGTCCGGGGGTGGGCCGGGGGAAGCGGCGTTCACCGATGCGGTCGGCGTTCTCACATCCTGGGACGAGGGTGTGCTGAGCATCACACGGCGCAATGGTGAGACCGTACGGATCGACGAGAGGGCGCTGGTCGCGGCCAAAGTGGTCCCCGCGCAGCCCGCCCGCAGAAAGGGCCCGGCGGCCAGTACCCGCGAGCTCCAGGAGGTCGCCGCGCGCGGCTGGCCGGCCGTGGAAACGAAGCGTCTCGGGGAGTGGACGCTGCGGGCCTCCGGAGGCTTTACGCGGCGAGCGAATTCCGTACTGCCCCTCGGGGATCCCGGCCTCCCGCTGGATGCGGCGCTGGAGCGGGTCACGCACTGGTACGGCGAGCGCGGGCTGCCCGCGGTCATCACGGTGGCCACCGGGCGGGCGGACACCGACGAGACGCTGGCGGACGCGCTGGCGGAGCGGGGGTGGACGGACGAGGCACACACGGTGGTACGGATCTCCGCGCTGGCGCCGCTCGCCGACACCGACGTGGACACCATGGGGGTCCCCCCTGTTGGAGCGAAGCCGAGAGCTTGGGGGAGCGTCATCCTCGCCCGGGAGCCGGACGCCGAGTGGCTCGGGCTGTACAACCGGGCCGGTGCGGTCACCGCGGAGGTACGCAAGGTCCTGACCGGCGGGCCCTCCGTGTGGTTCGCGACGGTGCCGGGGCCGGACGGGCGCGCCGCGGCGATCGGCCGGGTGGTGACCGACGGGCGCTGGGCGGGCTTCGCGGCCATAGAGGTGGCCCCCGCGCAGCGGCGTCAGGGGCTGGCCGGCCTGGTGACGGCGGCGCTCGCCGAGCGGGCCCTGGAGGAGGGCGCCTCGGCCGCGTACCTCCAGGTGGAGGCGGACAACGAGGGTGCCCGCGCGCTGTACGACCGGCTCGGGTTCACCAACCATCACCGCTACCACTACCGGCGTGCCCTGCCGGGCGCCGCGGACTGAACGGGTATCCCACTGCTATGGCCAAGGAATCCGAGCCGGAGGCGGACGGCGCTCGCGCCGCGCGGCGGCGGCAGTTCGCGGAGGCCGCCCGCGCGGAGAAGCCCGACCTGGCCCTGCTGTGCCTGCTGATCGCCGCGGAGGCCGACCCGGAGCTGGGCGAGGCGGGCATCGACGAGGCGCAGATCGAACTGGACCGGCTGGCCGGGATGCTCCCGTACGCGCCGACCGGAGGCCCTGGCGCCTGGGCCCGTAATCTCGCCGAGCTGCTCGGCACCCGCTGCGGCTTCGGCGGTTCGCCCGCCGACTACCAGCGGCTGGAGTCGTCGCTGCTGCACGAGGTGCTGCGACGGCGCCGGGGTCTGCCGATCCTGCTGTCGGTGGTGTGGCTGGAGGTCGCGCGGCGGGCCGGGGCGCCGGTGTACGGGGTGGCGCTGCCGGGCCACTTCATCGCCGGTTTCGGCGATCCCTACGGTGCGCATGTGCTGGTGGACCCGTTCGCGGGCGGGCGGCTGGTCGGCGAGGAGGATGCGGCGCTGCTGGTACGGGGTGCCACCGGCGGGGCGCTGACCGAGCGGATGCTCACACCGGCCGATCCGCTGGAGACCGTCCTGCGGATCCTCAACAACATCCGGGCCTGGGCGCAGGCCCGCCCCGAGCACAGCGCCGTCCAGCTGTGGGCGCTGGACCTGTCACTTCTGCTGCCCAGCCATCCGGCGCGGCTGCGCCACGAACGGGCCCAACTCCTCGTCCAGCGGGGGGAGTTCACCGCGGGGGCGGCGGAGCTGGAGGAGTACGCGCGGGTGGTGGAGGCGGTCGAACCGGCCGGCGCCACCGCGATCCGACGGCAGGCGGCGGCGGCCCGCGCGATGCTCAACTGACGGGGCGGGGCGGGACGGGGCGGGACGGGGCGGGGCGGGACGGGGCGGGACGGGCCCGGCCGCGTACGGCGGGCCGCCGGGCCCGCCCCGGTCCGTCCGTGTGCCGCGGCTGGTTCCGCCGCTCCGCAGCTCCGCAGCTGATTCCTGCGCTCCGCGGGTAGGGATCGGCCTGGGGCGTTCGCTACCCGTAGGGGGAGCCCCTAGGGAGAGCCGGCGCCCCAGGCCGATGCATACCCGGTGCGGTGCACGATCAGTGCCGTTGCGTCGTCCTTGAGGTCGCCCTCGGTGAAGTCCTCCAGGTCGGCGCGGAGGGTGCGGGCCAGTTCGGCGGGCGGCAGGTGGGTCCAGGCGGCCAGCCGCTCGCCCAGGGGGTAGAAGTCGCCGTCCGCGCCGCGCGCCTCGGTCACGCCGTCTGTGCACATCACCACCCAGTCGTCGGGCTCGGGGCGGACCCGTACGCTGCGGCGCGGCTCGCCGCTCAGCGTGCCCAGGCCCAGCGGCAGGCCGCCCTCGCCGTCGCTGCGCTCTTCCACCGCCCCGTCGCGCACCCGGTAGTACGGGATATGGCCGCAGGAGAGCACCCGGCCCTGGTGCGTCGCGCGCACCTCCATCAGCAGCGCGGTCACAAAGCGCTCGTCGGTGCCCTGCTCGGCAGAGCGGGTGTTGTAGCGGGTCAGGGCCTGTTCCATGCGTTCGGCCACCGACTCCAGCGACTCCTGGTAATGGGCGGCCTCCCGGAACGAGGCCAGCACCTCCAGGCCCGCGCCGATGGCCGGCATGCCCTTGCCCTGCACGTCGCCGATCATCAGCCGCAGCCCGTGCGGGGGCTCGACGGCCTCGAAGATGTCGCCGCCGACCCGGGCGCCCTCCTGGGACGAGACATAGAAACCGTGCGCCTCGACGGGCCCGGCGCGCAGCGGCAGCTCGCGCAGCACGGCCCGCTGCACCGTGTCGGCGACCAGGCTCGTGCGGGCGTGCAGCGCCTCGCGCTCGAGCCGGGTACGGCACAGCACCAGCGCGAAGACGGCCACCAGAACCGCGCCGAAGACGCCGACGACGCGGCTGGCCGGGGCCCAGTCCGGCACCGTCAGGATGTCGATGTAGGTCAGGCACACCACGTAGACGGCCGCCACGACCACCGACCAGCGGTACGAGCAGCGCAGCGCGGCCACCAGTGGGGCGATGCCCATGAAGGAGGAGATGTGCAGCTCCGGGCCGGTCGTCGCGTCCAGCACCACGACGATCGCGATGGCGAGGATCAGCAGCAGGGCCGCGCGGCGGCCGCTCTCCGGCGGGCGGGTGTAGGGCATAACAGTTCAAGCCTGCGGGACGGCGGGCGGCGCCGCACAGGGACGAAGGTCCTCAGGGCCGGGCCCGGCGGAGGATCTACAGCCAGCCCTTGTCGCGGGCGGTGCGGACCGCCTCGGCGCGGTTGCGGGCGCCGGTCTTCTGGATGGCGAGGGAGAGGTAGTTGCGGACGGTGCCCTGGGAGAGGTGCAGGTCGGCGGCGATCTCGGCGTTGGTGGCGCCGTCGGCCATCCGGAGCACCTCGCGCTCACGCTCGGTCAGGGGGCTGGCGCCGTCGGCGAGCGCGGCCACGGCCAGGGCCGGGTCGATGACCCGCTCGCCGCGCAGTACACGCCGCACGGCCTCCGCGAGCCGGGCCGCCGGGGCGTCCTTGACCAGGAAGGCGTCGGCGCCCGCCTCCATGGCGCGGCGCAGATAGCCGGGGCGGCCGAAGGTGGTGAGAATGACGATCTTGATGCCGGGGAACTCGTGCCGCAGCGCGGCCGCCGCGTCCAGGCCGCTGATGCCGGGCATCTCGATGTCCAGGAGGGCGACGTCCACGGCGTGGGCGCGGGCCGCCGGGAGCACTTCGTCGCCGCGGGCCGCCTGGGCGACGACCTCCAGATCGGGTTCGAGGGACAGCAGCGCGGCCAGCGCCTCCCGGACCATCGACTGGTCCTCGACGAGGAGCAGTCTTACGCAGGTCACGGGCCGTTCGCCGTCCGGGTCGGTCATGCGCCCAGGGTAGCCAGCGTGGCGGGCGTGCCGGGATGTTGACGCCGGGGAGAGCCGACACGGTGAATCCGGCGGGCGGGGAGAGTGAATACGGGGACGGGCCGTCGTACAAGCTTGGTGGAGGGGTGCTCAGCCGGTAGCAAGACTGCGACTTACCAACCGTGAGGGGCAGGACCACAAGGTGAAGAAATCGGCACGCACCAACCACTGGATTGCAGGCGCTTGCGGGGTGCTTTTGGCTCTGGGCGGGGCGACGCCCGCCATGGCATGGAGCGGGTACGAGGACTGGGGGGGCTCGGCGAACGGCGACACATGGATCGAGATGAACTCGAATCTCGTGTGCCGGCACCGGGCCAGGGTGTGCATCAACGGGCCGGTGAACAGCGGAAACCTCAGGAATTCGGAGAATATCTACATCGGCGGCACCGCCAGCAACAGCGGGAGCCCGACCAACACCAACGGGACCACCGACTCCGGTAACACCGCCAAGGGGAACGAGGCGGACAGCGAGAACAACCAGCAGAAGCTCTAGCCCGGCTCCAGGCCGGGGCCTCGCGGCACCTGTGACGCAGCGCCGACGGACACATACCTCCGCCCCCGGAACGTACCGGGGCGGAGGTGTTTTGTTGCGTTTTCAGCGGAGCATTCCGTGATGATTTATCAGTGGCGGAGTCCACCGAGGAGCCGCTGAATGTTGTTTTCGCTGCCCGCTTGATTCCCCGAGGCGGAATTGGCGCTATTGGTGGAACCATTGGTGCTGCTGAGATTTCCGCTATTGTTCGGATTTCCGCGATTGATGAAGTTTCCGCTGTGCAAGCTGTTCCCGCTGTGTGAAGGCCCGTTGATGCAGGGGTGCGGCGACTTGATCCTCGGCGATTTGTAATTGAAGTCGGCGAGGCGGTTGTTGCACATGGTGTTGGAAACCATGCCGGTCACATCGGCGAGATCCACGCCCACCGCGGCCTCGAGCAGCGATGGGTCCTGGGCCCTGGCGGTTCCGGCGCCGAGCAGCATCAGGCCGCACGCCCCGACAACACTTCCCGCCTGCACAAGTCTTCTCACGGTGCTCCTAGCCTTCGTCCTGGTGGGTGGTCAGACATATCGTGCTGCCGCTGTCCGCCCGCCACGCCGTCGAACCGCACAAACTCAAACCCTCGCTGGTGAATTTCAGCCGGGTGGCCCAACGGTTCGGGCGGCCGTCCCGGTCATGCCGCCGCCGGACGGTGCCGGGCCTCCCAGGGGGACGTAGGCGCGCAGGGCGAAGCCGCGGCCGCGGGGTGCGGGACCGGTCTCCAGGCGGCCGTCGGCCAGGGCGAGGCGCTCGCGCAGGCCGCTGAGGCCGTTGCCGTCGTGCAGGGCGCGGGGCGGGCCCGCGCCGTCGTCGAGCACCGTCAGACACAGATAGCGGCGCTCGTCGGACTCCCACTCCTCGGTCAGCAGCAGTTCGCAGTGGCGGGCGCCGCTGTGCCGTACGACGTTGGTGGCGGCCTCGCGCAGCGACCAGGCGAGCGCGCCCTCCTGGTCGGCCGCGAGGCCGTGGTGCTCGCCCTCCAGGGCCGGGCCGACGGTGGTCTCCACACCGGCCGTACGGAGTGCCGCACGCACCCCGGCCAGCTCGACGGCGAGCCGTGGCCGGCGGTAGCCGGTGACCGCCTCCCGGACGTCGACCAGCGCCTGCCGGCTGACCCGCTCGATGTCGGCGACCTGCTGGGCGGCGTCCTCGGGCCGGTCGGGCAGCATCCGCCCGGCCAACTCGCTCTTGAGGGCGACGAGGGAGAGGGAGTGGCCGAGGAGGTCGTGAAGGTCGCGGGCGAGGCGCAGCCGTTCTTCGTTGGCGGCGAGGCGGGCGACCTCCTCGCGGGCGGAGCGCAGTTCGGCGGTCGTGCGGATCAGATGCTGCACCCCGACCAGGGCGAAGCCGCTCAGCAGGCAGGGCAGCGCGTAGGCGAACAGATAGATCCGCGCATCTTCGTAGCGCAGGCCGATGGCGATGAGCGCGGCGGTCAGCGCGGGGATGACCCACCGCGACAGGGAGAAGGGCAGCGTCATCGCGGCGGCGCAGGCGACAAAGGTGAACAGCACCAGCCAGTTGGGGCCGAGCGTGAACGACAGCAGTCCCGCGAGCGCTGCCAGGAAGCCCAGCACCCAGCGCACCAGGCTTCCTCCCGTCGGCAGATGGATGATCTGCCGGAAGACCAGGGCGAAGTAGGTGAGGGCGAAGACGCTGAGCCCGCTCCAGCCCAGCGTCTCGCGGGCCGGGGACATCCTGCCGTCCAGCAATTGCCCGACAGGGCCGGACAGGTAGGAAAACCAGATGCCGATCCACAGGCACTTGACCAGCACCTGCCTGAGGTTGCGAGGTTGTGTCCCGATCAGGACCGGGTTCTGTCCGGCCTCCGGCTCGTTCATGCCCTGCGCGTGTCCTTCCGGTAGAGCCAGGCCGCGCCGCCGGCAAAGACCAGCAGGTAGCCGGCCAGTATCGCCATGTCCTTGATGTGCGGTGCGGCGCCGGCCTCCACCGCGGTGCCCAGCGCGGCGTACGCGTGGGTCGGGAACCACTCGGCGACGTTCTGCACCCACTGCGGCAGGATCGTCAGCGGCATCCACAGGCCACCGAGAAACGCCAGGCCGAAGTAGATCAGCATCGCGATCGGGCGGACCGCGTCGCCGGTGGCCATGTAGCCGATGGCGACGCCCAGCGCGGCGAAGACAAAGCTGCCGAGCCAGGTGCAGGCCGCGATGGTGATCCACTGCCAGGCCTCGAGCCGTACGCCCTTGACCGCTGCGGCGACGATCATGACGAGCAGGATCGAGGGCAGGCTGACCGTCGCGGCGGCGCCCATCTTGGCGGCGACATAGCCGCGGCCGGGCAGGGCCGTCAGCCGCAGCTGGCGCACCCACCCGTTCTCGCGCTCCTTGGCGATGCGCTCGCTGTTGCCGAGCAGAACGGCGGTCATGGCACCGAATGCTGCCATGGAGACCATGTAGTACAGCCCCATGTCGAGCTTCATGCCAGGGATCGGCCTGCTGTCCGCGCCGCCGGCGATGATCAGGTACAGCACCGGCGGATAGATCACCGAGAAGAACATGAACTTCTTGTTGCGCAGTGCGCGGATGATCTCCAGCTTGATCAGAGTGGTCATCGTGCCGCCTCCTCGGCGGTGGCGGGGGTCGCGTCGGATGCCGTGGTGAGGGCGATGAAGGCCTGCTCCAGGCCGAGGCCGGAGACCTCGAGATTGCGGGGGTAAACGCCGAGGCCGTAGAGCGCGTGCACGGTCGCGTCGGCGTCCTGGGACCGTATGCGGACCGTGCGGCCGGTGCCGGTGCCGTTGCCGTTGCCGGTGCCGTTGCCGCGCGGTTCCCCGGAGATCTCCAGGGAGGTCAGGAAGGGCAGGCCGTGCAGCGCTTCGCGGTCGACGGGCTCCTCGAGGTCGAAGGTGACCCGGCGGGCGCCGGCGCGGGCCTTGATCTCGGCGGCGGTGCCGTCGGCCAGCACCCGGCCACGGTGCAGCACGATCACCCGGTCGGCGATCTCGTCGGCCTCTTCGAGGTAGTGCGTGGCGAACAGGACCGTACGGCCCTGCCGGGCCTGCTGCCGCATCGCGCCCCAGAAGGTCTGCCGCGCCGAGACGTCCATGCCGGTCGTCGGCTCGTCCAGCACGATCAGGTCATTGGCGCCGGCGGTGGCGAGGGCGAAGCGCACCCGCTGTTCCTGGCCGCCGGAGAGCTTGTCGACCATGCGGTCGGCGATTTCGGTGATGCCGGCGGTGGCCATGATCTGGTCGAGGGGAAGGCCGCGCGGATGCAGATCGCGGGCGAGCCCCACCAGCTCCTTGACCTTGACGCCCTCCATCAGGCCGCCGCTCTGCAGCATCGCGCCGACCCTGCCCTGCGCCATGGCACGCTGCGGGGTCGTACCGAACAGCGACAGGCTGCCGGAGTCGGGGCTGCGCAGCCCGAGGAGCAGGTCGAGGGTGGAGGATTTGCCGGCGCCGTTCGGCCCGAGGAGGGCCACGGTCTCGCCCGGGTACAGCTCCAGGTCCAGATCGGCCACCGCGCGCACCGCGCCGTAGCTTTTGCCGACCCCCCGGAAACTGACCACGGGAACCCGGCCCGCGGCCCGCGCGGCGGTGGCTGTGGTGGTGGTTGTCGTCGTCATGCCATTCAGCTTCACGGATGCGCGAGCCGGCGGGCAGTGTCGTGTGTAGGGACTTCGGCATGACAGATGTCATGGGTGAGGCCCCCTGGGGGATTCCCTGAGGAATCGCCCCGAGGGGGCCTCCACCTGCGGTTCCGCGCGGTACGGCGGTCAGTTGCCGGTCGCGCCGGCGGTCACTGGGTGTCCGCGCCGATCGTCTGGATCCGCTCGGCGGGAGTGCGGCCGAGCAGCGCCTTGCCCACCGCGCTCGCCACATCCGTGACACTGACCGGCTTCTTCGAGCCGTTGCCCTTGGTGAGCAGGACGCCGTTGAAGGTGTCGCCGTAGAGCTGTTTGAGGGCCGGCAGGTCGTACTTGAGCGTCAGTGCGCCGGTGCTGCCCGGCGCGATGGACAGGAACTTCGGGATCGACTTCTGCGGGCTGAAGGAGACCGTGTGCGCCCCCGAACGGACCGTCACAAGGCCCGACATCGCGGGCTCGCCGTAGAACTTCATCGCCTTGTCCACCGCGGCCTTGCTGATCTTGGGCTGCTGGGTGGTGGCGGCCAGCACGACGGGGGTGTCGGTGCCGGTCGAGGCGCGGTCGCGGTAGGCGTCGGAGACCTTGGTCTGGGACGCCTCGGTGTCGACCGACTTGTACGGCACGCCGTAGTGCGGCACGGCCTTGCCGTTCTCGAAGGTGATCCCGCCGTCCTTGGCGGCGCCCGCGGAACCGGCCACGTTCTGCAGCGCGACGCCCAGCTTCTCGTTGTCGACGATCATCGCGGGCGTGGCGACGCGGGTGCCGCCGAACAGCGAGCCGATGACGGAGACGGGGTTGTAGTCCCGGCCGGCAGCGCCACGGACCGTCTCCTGGAGGTCGATGTTCAGGCCGGCCTGGGCGGGCTGGAGGGTGGCGGGCTTGCCGGCGACGGTGAGCTTGAGGGGCGCGGTGCGCCGGTCCCCCAGCTCCTTCTCCAGCTTGTTGACGGCCTCGTCCTTCGTCAGGCCGCCGATGTCGACGCCGAGCGCGGTGGTCCCGTTGGGCACATCGGCATGGTCGAGCAGCAGACCGGCGCCGTAGGCGACACCGGCCAGGACCACGAGGCCGACACCCGCCAGGACGATCTTGTTGCGGCCCTTTTTCTTGGGCGGATTGATCGGCTCGGGGATCTTGCGGCGGGGCGCCGGGGCGGCGCTCTCGTCGCCGTCGGCCGGGCCGGACGCGAACGGCGACGGGGACGACGGGCCGTCGGAGGTCGTCGGGATGCCGCTGACCAGGGTGTCGCCGGACACCCGCGCACCGGGCGCGGACCCGCCGCGCAGGCCGGTGTCCGCGCCGACGGCGCCGGGCACACCGCCCCTGCGGCCGCCCTTCTTGGCGGTGCCGGGCGGCGCAGTGGCCGCGCCGCCGGGCAGTCCGCCCGAGACGCCGCCGGTGACGCCGATGCCGTTGCCCGGCCCGGCCAGCGGGGGCGCCGGGGGCTGCGGGGTGAGTTCGGCGGTGTCGTCGGGCCTGCCGGGGGTGGCGCCCGGCGCGGGGTCGCGGAAGCCGGGCGGGAGGCCCAGCGTGCTGTCGCCGCGTGCCGGGCCGGTCGTCGGGCCGCTCGGTCCCACGGGGCCGCCGGCCGCGCCGCCCATCGGGGAGTCGAAGGGGCTGCGCTCGCGCGCGGGCGGGGCGGGCGCGTCGAAGGGCGAGCCGCCGTGTGCGTCGCCGTCGTACGGGGAGCCGTCGAAGGGCGAGCCGCCCTGCGGGACCCCGGTGTCGAACGGCGAACCGCCTTGCGGCACCCCGGTGTCGAACGGCGAGCCGCCGCCCGGCGCGTCCTGGCCGTCGGAGAAATAGGGCAGATCGGGGCGCTGCGGCGCAGGCTTTGCGCCCGCCGGCGTGCCCGGGCCGCCCGACGGGCCGCGCGGCGGCGTCGCGCCGGAGGGGGCGGGCGGTGCCGCGTGCGTCCCGGTGGTCGACGACCCGCCGCCGGGGCCGGCCTGCGGCTTGCGCGGGGCGAACCAGTCGCTGGTCTTCTCGGCGGGGCCGCCCGCGGGCGGCGCCTCGGCGGAGGCCTCGGGCCGCGGGGTGTTCCCGGTACGTTCGCCGCCGGCTTCGGCGCCGCGTACGGGACCCGGCGCGCCCCGGGAGCCGGCGGAAGAGCCGGGTGCGGCCGATGGGTTCATGCCGGACTCCTCACCGACGGGCTTGCGCACGACGACCGGCGGGATGGGGCGGGACCCCGGAATGTTGATCTTGATCCGCGTCGTCAGTGTGGTCTCGGTCTTCGGCTCCTCCGGCCGGGCCGCGGCGTCGTCGGCGTCTCCCCCGGGCGAGCCGTACGGCTGCGTGCCCGAGGGGTACGCGGCTCCGCCACGGCCCTGGGGGCCGGAGGACGAACTGTCAGATTCACGACTCAAAGCAGGTTCTCCCGGTTGGCTCCGCCGCTCGTCAGAGATGATCCCCGGCCGCAGGCCAGGAGGTGCCCCCAGGGCGGCGCGGCGGCGCGCACCACCATACTGGCCGCCGCCGAAGGACACCTGAAGAGCGTACGAACACCGCTGGCTCGGGCGAACCCCCGGAACCGGAACCGTTCACCGGGCCGCTTGCGGCATCCGTCCTGGTATGGACCATGTCATCCGCCAACTCGGCCGTACGGTACGCCCGTAGTGCGCCGTTGGGCGACGGTGGCGCAGATCACAGCGACCACGATGCCGCCCGCCAGGAAGATGTACGAGCTGGTCCCCGCGCCGAACAGGAAGTCGCCCTCCGGCCGGACCTGGCTGAGCAGCCCGAACACGGACAGCAGCCAGCCCGCGCCCGGGATCAGCACGCCGGCCACGGTGCCGGTCGCAGTGGCACCTCCGTAGAAGAGGGCGCCGGTCCCGGCCAGCGCCAGCAGCAACCCGCCCGGGAACCATGCCGCTTGGACGAGCGTCCCGGCGAGCGCGACCAGCGCGCCCGCGACCAGCAGCAGGACGTACAGGCCCACCCGGCCCGGCGTCACCGGTGCGGACATCCCGTTGTCGGCGGGGCGTGGGGGCGCGGGGCGCCGGCCGGAGCCGTTACCGCTGCCCGCCCGCGACCGGCGGGCGCCCTCGGCCCCGTTGCCTGCGCCGCCGCTTTTTCCCGTACTCATTCCGCGGCCTCCTCCATCCGGACGCTTCGGCCCCTGTCCGCACTTACGGCGATTCCCGCGAAAAGGTCGTCCTCGCGCCCGCCCTTGGAAGCGCCGGCCTCACCGTGCACCAGCAGATAGTGCTCGCTGCCGAACAGCGGCTGCCCCAAGTCGTTGGAGAGGGCGAAGAACGGCCCGTCGACCGCGATCTGGGTGTAGTGCGCGCGCATCGCGGCGGTCTTGGCGGCCGCGTGGACCGGGCCGCCGCTGATGGACGCCGTGACCTCCGCGTCGGGCACCACGCCCGGGACATCGTCCGCGGAGGCGACACCGGGGAAGCTGACGCCGGCCGCCTGCAGACGCGCGAAGCCCTCCTCGACGACCGAGCGTGGGTTGCAGTTCCAGTAGATCTTCCCGATCGCGTACGCGGGTCCGAGATCGGGCCGGAACTCCGCCTGCCCGGCGAGCTCGGCGCCGCGCATCGCGACGCGGTGCGCCTGGATGTGGTCGGGGTGGCCGTATCCGCCGTTCGGGTCATAGGTGATCAGCACCTGCGGCCGGACCTCGCGGATGACGGCCACCAGGTGGGCGGCCGCCTCGTCCAGGTCGGCCTGCCAGAAGGCGTGCGGCCGGTCGTTCTGGGGGGCGCCCATCATTCCGGAGTCACGGTAGCGGCCCGCGCCGCCGAGGAAGCGGTGGTCGGTGACGCCGAGGGCCGCCATGGCGGCGGCCAGCTCGCCGACGCGGTGCGCGCCCAGGGTGTCGTCGCGGTCGGGCGCAAGATGGGCGAGCTCGGCGGGGATGACCTCGCCTTCTTCGCCGAGTGTGCAGGTCACCAGGGTGACCAGGGCGCCCTCGGCCGCGTACTTGGCCATGGTCACGCCATTGTTGATCGACTCGTCGTCCGGGTGCGCATGCACCAGCAGCAGACGCCGGGCGGGAAGGTGGGTCATACGGACAAGCCTACGAGTCGGCCGCCCGGCCTTCAGCACGCGATCCCGGCCGCCGTCCATACGCCCGATCGGGGGACGGACGGAGCTGCCGGGAACGGATCAGAACTTGATGTTGCCGAGCATGCTGGCGACATTCGTCGTCAGCTGCTTGACCGTGGGAGCGATGGACGAGCTGGCCAGGTAGAAACCCAGCAGCATGCAGACAAATGCATGCCCGCCCTTCAGCCCGGACTTCTTGACAAGCAAGAAGACGATGATCGCCAGCAGCACCACCGCCGAAATCGAGAGTGCCACGGCGGCTCACCTCCAAGTACGCACGGACCGGACAGAGTTGATGGTGCACGACTCGCCGCGACGAGCCGCACACCGGGTATGCCATGGGCTCTTTACCCCGTACCCACGACGCGCAAGGGATCATAACTTTCCGTCCGAGCGCATAAGTCGGTGCACGGGAGCAGAGGAGGGGCGCATGCGGTCTTCGCTGGTGCGACCGGACATGGGTCCACGCCCCCCGGAGCGTGGCCGCGCCCTAGGCTCGGTCCATGACGACCGGACAGCCATCGTTCCCCCGGCAGTACGCCCGTACACAGCGTTTCACGCTGGGTGCTCCGCGCGGCTACTCCCTCTCCCCCGACGGCGCCCGCGTCGTCTTCCTGCGCTCCCCCTCGGGGACCGACCGCGCCCAGCGGCTGTGGGTCCTCGCCGTGGACGAGGGGCGGGAGTTCACCGCCGCCGACCCGCAGACGCTGCTGGCCGGCGCGGACGAGGAGCTCTCCGCGCAGGAGCGGGCACGGCGCGAGCGCACCCGGGAGGGCTCGGCGGGCATTGTCGACTACGCGGTGGACGCCGCGGTGGAGTTGGCGGCGTTCACCCTCTCGGGCCGGCTCTTCGTCTGTGAGCTGCGGGCCGGCACCACACGCGAACTTCCGGTCCAGGGGCCGGTGGTGGACCCGCGGCCGTCGCCGGATGGGCGCCACGTGGCGTTCGTGGCCGACGGCCGGCTGTGTGTGGTCGCGGCGGACGGCGGCGCGGACGGGACCGGGAACGGCGGCGCGGACCGCGTACTCGCCGAACCCGAAGGCCCCGGCATCACCTGGGGCCTCGCGGAGTTCATCGCCGCCGAGGAGATGGGCCGCCACCGGGGCTACTGGTGGTCCCCCCAGAGCGACCGGATCCTGGCCGCGCGGGTCGACGACTCCCCGGTGCGGCGCTGGTGGATCGCCGACCCCGCCCACCCGGACCGCGAGCCCGCGCAGATCCCGTACCCGGCGGCGGGCACCGACAATGCCGATGTCACCCTGGCGCTGCTCGGCCTGGACGGCTCCCGTACGGAGGTCACCTGGGACCGTGCGCGCTACCCCTATCTGGCGCGCGTCCACTGGTCCGCGGCCGGTCCGCCGCTGCTGCTGGTGCAGTCCCGCGACCAGCGCGACCAGCGCTATCTGACGGTCGACACCGCGACCGGTGCGACCCGTACGGTGCACGACGACGAGGACGAGGTCTGGGTCGAACCGTTCCCCGGGGCGCCCGGCTGGACGCCGGACGGCCGGCTCGTACGGATCGCGGACGAGGGCGGGGCGCGGAAGCTGTTCGTCGGGGACCGCCCGCTGACCGGCGCCCCGCTGCACGTCCGCGCCGTACTGGACATCGGGGAGGACGATGTCCTCTTCTCCGCGAGCGGCACCGATATGAAGGACATCGGCGTCTACCGCGCGTGGTTCCGGGGCAGCGGCGACCAGGGCGGCTGGGAGCGGGTCGGCGGGCGGCCGTATCCGACGGTGTCCTCGGCGGTGCGCGGCGGGGCGGTGGTGGTGCTCTCCCAGGCATCGGCCGAGCGGCCCGGCGCCCGGGTGGAGGTGATCCGGCTGGACGCGGACGGCGGCGAGAAGACCCTCGCCACGATCGGTTCGTACGCCGAGGAGCCGGCGCTCACCGCCCGGCCCCGCTTCGCGCTCGCCGGGGACCGGGAGATTCCGTGTGCGGTGCTGCTGCCCACCGGCTATACGGACGCCGACGGTCCGCTGCCGGTGCTGCTCGACCCGTACGGCGGGCCGCACGGCCAGCGCGTGGTCGCCGCGCACAACGCCTTTCTGACGTCACAGTGGTTCGCCGACCAGGGGTTCGCGGTGCTGGTCGCGGACGGGCGGGGTACGCCGGGCCGCTCCCCTGGGTGGGAGAAGGCGGTGTCGCGGGACCTTGCCGCGGTCGTGCTGGAGGACCAGGTCGACGCCCTCCAGGCGCTGGCCGAAACCTTTCCCTTCGACCTGGAGCGGGTCGCGATCCGCGGCTGGTCCTTCGGCGGCTACCTGGCCGGGCTCGCCGCGCTGCGCCGCCCCGATGTCTTCCATGCGGCGGTGGTGGGCGCGCCCGTCACCGATCTGCGTCTCTACGACACCCACTACCAGGAGCGGTATCTGGGGCATCCGGCCGAGGAACCCGCGGTCTACGCCGCGAATTCGCTGGTCACGGACGAGGGGCTGTCGGGAGCGGTGGAGCCGCACCGGCCGGTGCTGATCGTGCACGGGCTGGCGGACGACAACGTGGTGGTGGCGCATGCGCTGCGGCTGTCCTCGGCGCTGCTCGCGGCGGGCCGCCCGCACGAGGTGCTGCCGCTGTCCGGGGTGACCCATATGACGCCCCAGGAACAGGTGGCCGAAAACCTCCTGCTGCTCCAGGTGGACTTCCTCAAGCGGTCGCTCGGGATGGAACGACCGGCCGCTCGGTGACCGGCCCTGGGTGACCGGCCCCTCACCAGCCGGGCGGGAGCGTGGACGGCGGGGGCGGGGCGTGCGGCGGCCGCTCCGCCGCCGGGGAGGCGCCGTACGCCACCGCCCCGTCCGCGTCCCGGCTCTCGTCCGGCACTCCGGGCCGGGCCGCCACCACGACCGCGGCCAGCCCGGCGACCGCCACCAACAGCATGGTGCCGAGCTCCAGCTGGGCCTGGCCGGGCAGCACCGGGAGGCGGTCCAGCTGCCCGGTGCTGCCGGCGAAGGCGAGCGCCGCGGCCGCCTGCGCGAACAGCAGGGCACCGGCCGCCATGGCCGCGGGCCGCGCCCAGGACGCCCGGCGGAGCGCCGCCGCCGCGCCGCCCAGGGCCAGCAGGGCGAGCACCACCACCTGCCAGTGCACCGGCGGCTGGAGCAGCGCCCGGAAGACGGAGGCATCGCCCAGCAGCCCCTTGCGGTACGTCTCCCAGTCCAGCCGCAGCCACCAGTGCACCTCCCAGGCGGCGATCGACAGCCCGGCGGCGCCCAGGAGGACGCCAAGGGTGCGGGCAGGCCCCTTGCGCGGCCGGCCGGGCACCGCGGTGCTCTCACCGTCGTACGGCACACGGTGGACCACGCCGTACGCCGTCCGTGCCATCCCGCGCAGGCCGCGGTCCGTACGCCCGTCCGGCCGGCGGCCCGCCGCGACCGCGACGACGAGCACCACGGCGAGGGCGAGCTGGGTGCCGGCGGTCAGCCGGGCCCGCCCGGTCAGTCCGCTCTCCAGTCCCTGGAGCCAGCTCGCGCCCAGCACCCACAGCAGTGGGAGCCGCAGCAGCGCCGTGGCGGCCGCCAGGGCGAGCAGCGCGCCGGAGGCCACGGACGAGGCGGCGCGCAGCGCGGCGCCCCCGGCGGCGAGCGCGCCGAGCACCAGCAGCGGGTCGAGGGCAGAGGTGGCCCAGGCGGTGAACTCACCGGGGCGGCGGGCCTCGCCCAGCCACGTCCACCACAGGTCGGCGGGCTGCTGGGCGATGTCGAGGTCCCGGATGATCCAGCCGGCGCTCAGCAGCGCCATCAGCAGACAGGCCAGCGCGCCGATGCCGCGCGCGCCGCCGCTGAGACCGCTCTTGTTGCTGGTGGACACGGCCCGCCCCCGTCCGCGTCGATGCGCTGTGTCGTCCTGGCCGCCCGCCGGTGCGGGGCGCCTACCGCAGGTCTACTCCACGCGGGGGACCGGGACAACAGATGCGTATCCGCGGGGGCGGCAAACACTGGCAAAACGGCGACCGGCCGGGGTCCGCGTGGGAGTCCCCGACCGGTCTACGGCACCCGCACGGCCGTACGTTGTTCATCATGCCGCGTCCGTATATCGGTGTTGCGACGGCGAAGTTGCCTTCTCGTTAAAGAAGTTGGGTGCGATATGTCCCCCATGCCGTACATGAGGGTGACCTGTCAAGCACGTCTATGCGTCAATCTGCGCAATCTTCGCTCAAGAAGCGGACGACCTGCACACCGGCACACCGCATACCCTTGACTCCGCCATAAATCACTTGCCAAAGTCGCGCTCATCCAACGGCGCGAACTCGGCGCCGCTTCATGTTCCAAGAGAACTCGGCGCGGGGGCACTTCGCGATGACTAGTCCATCCCAGACCGCGGCTACCAAGTCCGACACCCCAGGACTTGGCCCCAAGGGTCTGAAGAAGGAGAAGGACCGTAAGGGCGGTGAGCTCGTCGGCCGTTCCCCCGGCCAATTGATGTGGCGGCGCTTCAAACGCGACCGCACCGGCGTGATCTGTGCGCTCGTCGTCCTGGCCTTCTTCGTCGTCGCGGCGCTCGCCCCTCTGATCGCCACGCTGTACGGCAAGAATCCGTACACCTTCTACGGCAATGAGGACCCGAGTCTCTTCGACGAGTTCGGCTATCCGATGGGCGCCAACGGCGGCATCTCCGGCGATTTCTGGTTCGGTATTGAACCTTCACTGGGCCGCGATCTGTTCACCAACCTGCTCTACGGCATGCGCACCTCGTTGGGTATCGCACTGGCGGTGACGGTCCTGGTCGTCATCACCGGCACCGTCCTGGGTGTCACGGCCGGCTATCTGGGCGGCAGAACCGACTACTGGCTCGGCCGGGTCATCGACTTTCTGCTCGCATTCCCCAGTCAGCTGACGTTCGTGGCGTTCATGCCGGTGGTCGTCGCGCTCTTCGTGCCGCCGGGCGACGAGACCCCCACCTATGTGCGGGTGGTTGCGCTGATCCTGGTGCAGTGGGCCCTGGGCTGGATGGGTCTGGCCCGCCTGCTGCGCGGTCAGGTGCTGTCGCTGCGTGAGCGGGAGTTCGTCGAGGCCGCGAAGATCACCGGCGCCTCCCCCTGGCGGATCATCCGCAAGGAACTGCTGCCCAATGTGGTCACGCCGATCCTCGTTCAGGCGACCTACATGCTTCCGCTGTTCGTCACGGCGGAGGCCGGCCTGTCCTATCTGGGCGTCGGCATCATGGAACCGACCCCGGACTGGGGGCGACTGTTCCACACGGCCGGCATGGTCTACGAGAACGACCCGACCTTCCTTCTCTTCCCCGGCGCCGCGATGGTGATCTTCGTGCTGTGCTTCAACCTGCTCGGGGACTCGGTCCGGGACGCCTTCGATCCCAAGTCCGGGCGCTGATCGTCCACTTGAGGGGGCTGCTGTCACCCCCACCCCGGGCTCCGTCCCGGATGTGTCAGGCAGCACTTCTGGACCACTACCGACAGGCAGGTGCTTGGATCCCCATGAAGAACGCACTATCTCCGCGCAGAGCACGCGCGGCCCTCGTGGCCCTGGCGGCCGGATCGCTCGCGCTCACCGGCTGCAGCGCCGGCGGCGGCTCCGGCAAGGACACGTCCCAGACGGACAAGGACGCCGCGGCGCAGGCCAAGACGGTGCCGATCGGCACGGTCACCGACTCCACCGGCCCGGCCGTCGAGGTCAAGGGCGCCCACAAGGGCGGCACCGTCCGCGTCTACCAGCGGGACAGCTTCAACCACCTGGACCCGGCGCAGATGTACGTCAGCGACCTGGGCGATCTGTCCAAGCTGATCTTCCGTGGCCTGACCACCTTCAAGCAGGACGACAAGGGCAACAAGACGGTGGTCGGCGACCTGGCCACCGACGCGGGCCAGATGTCGGACGGCGGCAAGACCTGGAAGTACACGCTCAAGGACGGCATCAAGTTCGAGGACGGCAAGCCGATCACCTCGAAGGACATCCGCCACTCCATCGAGCGGATGTACGCGAAGTTCATCACCGACGGCCCCACCTATGTGCAGCAGTGGCTGTCCGGCTCCGGAAGCACCTACCGCAAGGCGCTGCCGGACGGTCCGTACAAGGGTGACCACCTGCCCAACAGCGTCCTGGAGACCCCGGACGCGAAGACCGTCGTCTTCCACTTCAAGCAGCCGCAGTCGCAGCTGCCCTACGCGCTGACGATCGCGGGCTACAGCGTCGTCCCGGACGGCGCCAAGGACACCAAGGACAGCTACGATGTCAAGCCGGTGTGCGCGGGACCGTACAAGTTCGCGTCCTTCAAGCCCGGCAAGGGCGCCAAGCTGGTGCGCAACACGCACTGGGACCCCAAGACGGACCCGATGCGCCACCAGTACGTCGACGGCTTCGACATCTCGTTCAACCACCAGTACTCGGACTCCACCAAGCGTCTGATGTCCGACCAGGGCGAGGCCAAGAACGGGATCAGCTTCACCAACGCGGTGGAGCCGACGCAGACCAAGCAGGTGCTGGACGACCCCAGCGCCAGCAAGCGCCTGGTGCAGGGCTACCAGCCCTACGTCTGGCAGATGAACATGAACATGGACCGCATCAAGGACAAGCGGATCCGTGACGCGATCACCTACGCCATGCCCAACGCCCAGATCGTCCGGATCAACGGCGGCAGCTACGGCGGCGAGGTGGCCGGCGGTCTGCTCGCGCCGACCGTGGCGGGTTACGAGAAGGGCTACGACCCGTACGGGAAGCTCAAGCACCCCAACGGTGAGCCGGAGAAGGCCAAGGCGCTGCTGAAGAAGGCCGGCAAGTCGGGCATGAAGCTCGTCTACGCCTACTCCAACACCGAGATCCGGCAGAAGGAAGCCGCGGTCATCGAGGATGCGCTGGACAAGGCCGGCTTCAACGTCCAGAAGAAGGAGATCGACGCCGCCTCCTGGTACGAGCAGATGGGCAAGGTCAAGAACGGCCTGGACATCTACATGACCGGCTGGGGCCAGGACTGGCCCGACGCCTCCACCGTGATCCCGCCGTCCTACGACGGCCGCACGATCCAGAACGGCGACGCCAACTACTCGCACGTGCGCGACCAGCACATCAGCGACGAGATCGACCGGATCAAGAAGATCTCGGACGCCAAGAAGGCGACCCCGGAGTGGCAGAAGCTGCACCACTACATCGTGGAGAAGGTCAACCCGGCCGCGCCGGTCTTCTACATCAAGAGCCTCCAGCTCTACGGCTCCAACGTCGGCGGTATCCGCTACAACACCGACACCAACTACCTCGACGTGAACACGCTGTACCTGAAGAAGTGAGCGGCGCCGCACGTCGGCATCGCCCCACGTCAGCACTGAAGTAAGCAGCACGGAGGCCTTCCGGAGAGCGCGCGGCACGGCGGAGCGCGCGCTCTCCGGGACCTTCCCGCCACCCCCCACTCCCCACAGCCGCCGCCGTCCTGAGAGCAGCAAACTGCCATGCTTCCCTTTCTCTTTCGCCGGATCACAGGCGCGGTCATCACGCTGGTCCTGCTGAGTGCCGTCACCTTCTTTGTCTTCTTCTCCGTGGGCGACCCGGCCCTGATGGCCTGCGGTAAGAACTGCACCGCCGACAACGTCGCCCTCATCCACCAGAACCTCGGCCTCGACAAGCCCGTGCCCGAGCAGTACTGGGACTTCATCGTCGGCATCTTCGCCGGCCGCGACTTCACCCTGGGGCACTGCGACGCCCCCTGCTTCGGCTACTCCTTCGCCACCAAGCAGGACGTCTGGGCGACGATGATGGACCGGCTGCCCACCACGGCGTCGCTGGCCCTCGGCGGTGCCATCGCCTTCCTGGTGATCGGCCTGGGCGCCGGTCTGCTGGCCGCGTGGAAGAAGGGCAGCTTCCTGGACAAGGCCGTCACCGGTGCGTCCATGGTGCTCAGCTCCGTACAGATCTACATCCTCGGCCCGGTCGTGCTCGGCATCTTCGTCTACAGCGGCATGATGGCCTCGCCCAAGTACGTGGACTTCACCAAGGACCCGGCCGGCTGGTTCATGGGTCTGTTGCTGCCGTGGCTGGTCATGTCGACGATCTTCACCGCGCAGTACACCCGTATGTCGCGCTCGACAATGATCGAGCAGCTCCAGGAGGAGCATGTCCGCACCGCCAAGGCCAAGGGCATGTCGGCGTCCTACGTCTTCCTGCGCTACGCCTGGCGCGGCTCGCTGATCCCGATCGTCACCATCCTCGGCATCGACCTGAGCTCGCTGTTCGGTGGCGCCATGATCACCGAGTTCACCTTCCAGCTCGCGGGCCTGGGCCGGCTGGCGATCAACTCCGTCCAAACCCTCGACCTCCCCATGATCATGGGCGTACTGGTCTTCAGCGCCGCCCTGATCCTGGTGTTCAACATCATCGTGGATGCGACGTACGCCCTTATCGACCCGCGCGTGCGCCTGTCCTAGGAGAGCCTGAAGTGACCACATCCCTCACCAAGACCGAGGAGAAGCCGGTCCCGAACGGTTCGGACCCCTTCCTCTCCGTCCGCGACCTGCATGTCCGGTTCTCCACCGAGGACGGCATCGTCAAGGCGGTCGACGGCCTCTCCTTCGACCTGGAGCGCGGCCAGACGCTCGGCATCGTCGGCGAATCGGGCTCCGGCAAGTCCGTCACCAACCTCGCCGTCCTGGGCCTGCACAACCCCAAGAGCACCACCATCACGGGCGACATCACCCTGGACGGCCAGGAGTTGACCGGGGCCAGGGAGAAGACCCTGGAAAAGCTCCGCGGCAACAAGATGGCCATGATCTTCCAGGACGCGCTCACCGCGCTCTCGCCGTACTACACGGTGGGCCGGCAGATCGCGGAGCCGTACATCAAGCACACCGGCGTCAGCAAGCGCGAGGGCCGGCAGCGGGCGATCGAGATGCTGGCCAAGGTCGGCATTCCGCAGCCGACTCTGCGGGTGGACGACTATCCGCACCAGTTCTCCGGCGGTATGCGCCAGCGCGCCATGATCGCCATGGCGCTGGTCTGCAACCCCGAGCTGCTGATCGCGGACGAGCCGACCACCGCGCTCGACGTCACCGTGCAGGCGCAGATCCTGGACCTGCTCAAGGACCTCCAGCAGGAGTTCGGCTCCGCGATCATCCTGATCACCCATGACCTGGGCGTGGTCGCCGACACCGCGGACGATCTGCTGGTGATGTACGCCGGGCGGGCGGTGGAGCGCGGCTCCGTCAAGAAGATCCTGACCCAGCCCCGTCACCCGTACACCTGGGGCCTGCTCAGCTCCATGCCGCGGCTGTCCTCGGACGTCAACGAGGCCCTCTACCCGATCCCGGGATCCCCGCCGAGCCTGCTCAACCCGCCCGCGGGCTGCGCCTTCCACCCACGCTGCGGCTTTGTCGACGAGGTCGGCGGCGGGCGCTGCACCAAGGAGCGGCCGCCGCTGGCGGCGGGCCGCGCCGCCGCGTGCCATCTGAGTGCCGAGCAGAAGCAGTCGTTCTTCACCGAGCAGATCAAGCCCCGGCTGGGCTAGGGAGCCATCACCATGACCGACAACGTCACTCTCCCCGCGCCCCGCGATCTCGCGCCCGCCCAGGGCGAGCCACTTCTGACCGTCGAGGGCCTGACCAAACACTTCCCGATCTACGGCGGATTCCCCTTCAGGCGGAAGGTCGGCGCGGTCCAGGCCGTCGACGGCGTGGACCTGACCGTGCACGCCGGCGAGAGCTTCGGCCTGGTCGGCGAGTCGGGCTGCGGCAAGTCGACCACCGGGCGGCTGCTGACCCGGCTGATGGAGCCGACCTCCGGCAAGATCACCTACGCGGGCCAGGACATCACCCGGGCCAAGCGCAAGGAGCTGGCGCCGATCCGCTCCGAGATCCAGATGATCTTCCAGGACCCGTATGCCTCGCTGAACCCGCGGCAGACGGTGGGCACCATCATCAGCGGCCCGATGGAGATCAACGGGATCAACCCGCCCGGCGGCCGGGAGAAGCGGGTCCGCGAGCTGCTGGAGACCGTGGGCCTCAACCCCGAGCACTACAACCGCTTCCCGCACGAGTTCTCCGGCGGCCAGCGCCAGCGCATCGGCGTCGCCCGCGCCCTCGCCCTGGAACCCAAGCTGATCGTCGCCGACGAGCCCGTCTCGGCCCTCGACGTCTCCATCCAGGCGCAGGTCGTCAACCTGCTCCAGAAGCTCCAGCGCGAGCTGGGCATCGCGTTCCTGTTCATCGCCCACGACCTGGCGATCGTGCGCCACTTCAGCGAGCGGGTCGCGGTGATGTACCTCGGCAAGATCGTCGAGGTGGGCACCCGCGACGAGATCTACAACCGCCCGCGCCACCCGTACACCCACGCCCTGCTCTCCGCCGTCCCCGAGGCCAAGCTGGTGGAGGACGAGGACGAGGGCCGCGAGCGCATCCGCCTCGCCGGTGACGTCCCCTCCCCCGTCAACCCGCCCTCGGGCTGCCGCTTCCGCACCCGCTGCTGGAAGGCCCAGGACAAGTGCGCGGCGGAGCAGCCGCCGCTCGTTGAGATCTCCGGGAACGCGGCGGGGCACCTGACCGCCTGCCACTTCCCGGAGGAGCCGACGACCGCGGCGCGGGGCGAGGACATCGTCCTGGACCCGGCGCTGGCGGTCATCGAGGAGCAGGCGGAGGACGGTCCGGCCGGCCCGGACGAGAAGGGGCCGACCGGCAAGACCCTCTGAAGTCCCGTCATACGTGGGGGCGTCCGGCCGCGGCGGCCGGGCGCCCCCACGGCGTTGTCCGGCCGGCTGACGGCCCCGTCACCGGGCTGTCCGGCCACCGGCTCAATCGCTCGGCACCACGTGCCGTTCCTCCGCGAAATGGCAGGCCGAGGCATGCTTCGCCGGCCCCTCGCTCTCGCGGAATTCCGCGGGTACCTCCAGCGGCGGGACGACCTCCGCGCACAGCGCCTGCGCCTTCCAGCACCGCGTACGGAAGCGGCAGCCGGACGGCGGATTGGCGGGCGAGGGCACGTCACCGGCCAGCAGGATGCGCTCGCGGCGCTCGCGGGCCTCGGGGTCCGGTACGGGGACGGCGGAGAGCAGCGCCTGGGTGTAGGGGTGCGTGGGGTGGTCGTAGATCTGCTCGTCCGTACCGGTCTCGGCGAGCCGGCCGAGGTACATCACCGCGACCCGGTCGGAGATGTGCCGTACGACGGACAGATCGTGCGCGATGAAGACATAGGAGAGGTCGAATTCGTCCTGCAGCCCCTCCAGCAGATTGACGACCTGCGCCTGGACGGACACATCCAGCGCGGAGACCGGCTCGTCGGCGACGATGATCTCCGGCCGCAGCGCGAGCCCGCGCGCGATGCCGATGCGCTGCCGCTGACCGCCGGAGAACTGATGCGGATAGCGGTTGATGTATTCCGGGTTGAGCCCCACCACGTCCAGGAGTTCCTGCACCCTCTTGCGGCGGTCTCCCTTGGGCGCCACCTCGGGGTGGATCTCGTACGGCTCGCCGACGATGTCCCCGACCGTCATCCGGGGATTGAGGGAGGTGTAGGGGTCCTGGAACACCATCTGGATGTTGCGCCGGACCTCCTTCATCGCCCGCCCGGACAGCGTGCTGATGTCCCGTCCCTGGTACCGGATCTGACCCGATGTCGGCCGCTCGAGGCCCACCAGCATCTTGGCGAGCGTCGACTTCCCGCAGCCCGATTCGCCGACGATGCCGAGCGTCTCGCCCTTGCGCAGGTCGAAGGAGACGCCGTCGACGGCCTTCACCGCCCCGACGTGCTTCTTGAAGAGCACGCCCTGGGTCAGCGGATAGTGCTTGACCAGGTCGCGGATCTCGAGGATCGGCTCACCGAGCGCCGCCTGGCCGGGCCGGGGGAGGTGGGGCTCCTGAACGGCCTGGGGCCCGTCACCGTGCGCCATTGAGGGTCTCCTTCCAGAAGTGGCAGGCGCTGGCCCGGCCGGGGCCCACCTCGTAGAGCGGCGGCAGGTCGGTGCGGCAGACGTCCCGGGCGAGCGGGCAGCGCGGGTTGAAGGGGCAGCCCGGCGGGATGGCGGTCAGGTTGGGCGGCAGGCCCTTGATCGCGTACAGCTCCTGGCCCTTGTGGTCCAGGCGCGGGATGGATTCCAGCAGGCCGCGGGTGTACGGGTGGGCGGGCGCCTTGTAGAGCTGGTGGACGGGGGCGGTCTCCACGATCCGTCCCGCGTACATCACCGCGATGGTGTCGGCAACGTCCGCGACCACCCCCAGATCGTGCGTGATCAGGATCAGCCCCATGTGGTACTCGCGCTGCAGTTCCGCGAGCAGATCCATCACCTGCGCCTGGACGGTGACATCGAGCGCCGTGGTCGGCTCGTCGGCGATGATCAGGTCGGGGGCGAGGGCCATCGCCATCGCGATCATGATGCGCTGCCGCATCCCGCCGGAGAACTGGTGCGGAAAGTCCCCCACCCGCGCCGCGGCCGCCGGGATCCCGACCCGCTCCATCAGCTCGACGGCCTTGCTCCGCGCCTCCTTGCGGGACTTCCCCTCATGGACCCGGAACATCTCCCCCAGCTGCGCCCCGACGCTGAGCACCGGATTCAGGGAGGACAGCGCGTCCTGGAAGATCATCGCCATCTTCGCGCCGCGGACCTTGCGCCGCTCGTCCTTGTCCATCGTGAGCAGATCGCGTCCCTGGAAGACGACCTCGCCTCCGGTCACGAACCCCGGTGGCGAGTCGAGAATGCCCATCACGGCCTGCGCGGTGACGGATTTGCCGGAGCCGGACTCCCCCAGCACCGCCAGCGTCTGTCCGGCCGCGACGCGGTAGCTGACGCCGTTGACGGCCTTGGCGATCCCGTCCCGCGTACGGAACTCCACGTGCAGGTCGCGCACGTCGAGCAGGGCGTCACCGCCCGTGCCCGGCGCTTCCTCCTCGGTCATCTGCCCACTCCTCAGCGCAACTTGGGGTCGAGGGCGTCGCGCACCGCGTCGCCGAGCATGATGAACGCCAGCACCGTGATGCTCAGGGCGCCCGCGGGCCACAGCAGCATGTGCGGGGCGTTGCGGATGTAGGTGGAGGCCGCGGAGATGTCGATGCCCCAGGAGACGGTGGGCGGTTTCAGGCCGGCGCCCAGGAAGGACAGCGTCGCCTCCAGGGCGATGTACGTACCCAGCGCGATGGTGGCGACGACGATGACCGGGGCGATGGCGTTGGGCGCGATGTGCCGCAGCAGCATCCGCCCGTTGCCGGCGCCCAGCGCCCGCGCCGCCTGGACGTAGTCGTTCTGTTTGGCGGTGACCACGGCGCCCCGGGCGATACGGGAGATCTGCGGCCAGCCCAGCAGCACGATGAAGCCGACCACCGGCCAGACGGTGCTGCTGGTGATGACGGAGAGGAAGACCAGACCGCCGAGGATCACCGGGATGCCGAAGAAGATGTCCGCGAGCCGCGACAGCAGGGTGTCCCACCAGCGGCCGAAGAATCCGGCGAGCCCGCCCATCAGACTGCCCAGCAGCGCGGCGCCCGCGGTGGCGCAGACGCCGACGGTGATGGAGGCGCGGGCACCGTAGACCACGCGGGTGTAGACGTCCCGGCCCTGGGTGTCGAAGCCGAAGGGGTGGCCGGGTGCGGCGCCTTGCTGGGCCCTGGCGAGGTCGCCGCGGTACGGGTTGCCGGAGGCGATCAGCTTCGGCCAGATCGCGATGAGCACCAGGAAGACGATGACCAGCGCGGACACCAGGAAGACGGGGTTACGGCGCAGGTCGTGCCAGGCGTCGCTCCACAGGCTGCGCGGCTTGCCGGTGGGCTCGCCACCGGGCGGGCCGGCTCCTGGGGGCCGCTCCAGCGACTCGGCCTCACCGATGGCCAGCGCGGCGGAGCCGCCGTCGCCGTGCCCGATGGCTTCCTTCGGCACATAGGCCTCATACGGCTCGTAGGGCTCAGGCATAGCGGATCCTCGGGTCGAGGACGGCATACAGCAGGTCGACGAGGAGGTTGGCGATCAGAAAGACCAGCACGAGAATCGTGACAAACCCGACCACCGTCGGTGAATTCTGCCGCAGGATTCCCTGATAGAGCTGGAATCCCACACCGTGGATATTGAAGATGCGCTCGGTGACGATGGCGCCGCCCATCAGCGCGCCGATATCCGTGCCGATGAAGGTGACGACCGGGATCAGCGAATTGCGCAGCAGATGGCGGGTGATGACACGGTGCCGGGGCAGCCCTTTCGCAATGGCGGTACGGACGTAATCGGCCCGCGCGTTCTCCGCGATCGAGGTCCGGGTCAGCCGGGTGACGTACGCGAGCGAGACCAGCGCCAGCACCAGCCCCGGCAGCAGGAGTTCATTCAGCGGGGCGTCGGTGGCGACGGTGGGCGCGGCCCAGCCCCACTGCACCCCGAACAGGAACTGCAGCACATAGCCGCTGACAAAGGTGGGGATGGAGACGACGACGAGGGTGAGCAGCAGCACCGAGGTGTCCACGCTGCGCCCGCGCCGCAGCCCGCTGAACACACCGAGCACCACCCCCACGATCATCTCGATGACAATGGCGACGAGCGTCAGCCGGACCGTCACCGGAAAGGCGTCCGCCATCAGCTCGGTAACCGACTGGCCGTTGAACGCGGTGCCGAAATTCCCCTGGAAGATCTGCCCCATGTAGTGCAGATACTGCTTCCACAGCGGCTGGTCGAGATAGAGATCGGCGCGGATCTGGGCGGCGGTGGCGGGGTCGGGGGCCTTGTCACCGAAGAGTGCGGCGACCGGGTCGCCGAGCGCGTACACCATGAAGAAGATCAGGAACGTGCTGCCGATGAAGACCGGGATCATCTGGAGCAGCCGCCGGATCACATACCGTCCCATGAGTGGGCCTCCGGGGCCTCACACCGCCTTGATCTCATTGAAGACGGGCACGCTGAACGGATTCAGCGACACATTGCTGATCCGGTCGGAGTAGCCGCCGCTGCCGTTCTGGTACCACAGCGGAATCGCCGGCATCTGCTCGGCCAGGATCTTCTCCGCGTCCTGGAATTTCTCGACGGCCTTGCCGGTGTCGGTCTGCGCATTCGCCTCGTTCACCAGATCGTCGAAGTCGGCGTCGCTGAACTTCCCGTCGTTGGACGCCGCATCCGTGTAATACAGCGGCTGCAGGAAGTTCTGGATCAGCGGATAGTCCATCTGCCAGCCGGCCCGGAACGGCCCGGTCATCCGCTTCGCCGAGATCTTGTTGCGGAAGTCCGCGAAGGTACCGACCGGGGCGCCGACGCACGCCTTGTCGGTGCCCAGCGCATTGTTGATGCTGTTGCAGATCGCGTCGATCCAGTCCTTGTGCGACCCGGTGTCCGCGTTGTAGCCGATGGTCATCTTCCCGCCGGGCAGCCCGCCCCCCTCCTTGATGAGCTGCTTCGCCTTCTCCGCGTTGAACTCACAGGCATCGCCGCACAGCCCCGCCTTGTATCCGCCGTCCTTCCCCAGCACCGGCGAGGTCCAGTCCGTGGCGGGCGTCCGCGTCTTCTGGAAGATCTCCCGGGTGATCTGGTCCCGGTCGATCGCCGTGGAAATCCCCTGCCGCAGCTTCTCCTTCTTCCCGCCGCCGCCCCAGTCCTTGTCGTACATCGGGAAGGTGAGGGTCTGAATGATCCCGGCCGGCTGATTGATGTACCGGTTCCCGAGATCCTTCTTGACGTTCTTGAGCTGCGCGGCCGGCACATCGTCGACGAGATCCAGATTCCCCGCCTGCAGGTCGGTGTACGCGGTGTTGTTGTCCGTGTAGACCCGCAGATCGATGCCGCCGTTCTGCGCCGGATCCGGCCCCGGGTACTTGCCCCACTTGCGCATCTTCAGCACGGTGCCCTTGGTGTATTCGTCCACCGTGTACGGACCGTTGCCGACCGGCTTCTGCAGCCAGGCATCGTGGTCCTTGTAGAAGGCCTGGGGCAGCGGCATGAAGGCCGAATAGCCAAGGGTGTCGGGCCAGCTGGAGAACTTCTGGCGGAGCTTGACGGTGAAGGTCTTGTCGTCCTTCACCACCAGCCCGGACAGGGTCTTGGCGGTGGGCGTAACACTTTCCGGATGCACCGCGTCGAATCCGTCGATGTACTGGAAGAAGGAAGCGTTCTTCTGCTTGTTGGTGAGCAGCGCGCCGTAATTCCAGGCATCCACAAAGGACTTGGCGGTGACCGGCTCCCCATTGCTGAAGGTCCATCCGCCCTTCAAGGTCACCGTGAAATTCTGCGAGTCCTTCGTCTCGATCTTGTCCGCGATGACATTCTCGGCGGCACCGGTCTTGGGGTTGTAGCGCTTGAGCCCCCGGAAGAGCATCTCCATGACCTTGCCGCCCTGCACCTCATTGGTGTTCGCGGGCTCCAGCGGATTCTGCGGATCCCCCCAGGACGAGCTGACCACCCCGGCGCTCTCCCCACCGCCGCCCCCGCCCCCACAGGCCGTGGCCGCAAGGGCGACGGCAACGGCGCATACGGCCCACTTCGCGCGCGTAGCTCCACGCATGGGGTGATGCCTCCTCAGGTCTTCCCGGAGCGCTCTGGCTCTCTTCGAGAGCCCTATACGAGAGCTCTATACGAACGCAAAAGACGACATAATGCGCCCAGCGTTGGCCGTCGGCGCCCCGAAAACCCGAGAAATCCCCCGTATGGCCCCGGGCGGATGACCGCATCCGTACGATGGATTCACCCGGACGCACCCCTTTTCCGCACGGTGGCCCTGATGAGTGATGCCTACTCCCCCATACCTGAGTTGAACCTGCTCAAGGAATTCGAGGAGCGGGTGGGGGTGCACAGCTATGCGGACGGCTTCTCGATGAACGGTTTCGAGTACAACCGCAAGGATTGCCTGGGGAGTTCCGCGCGGGACCCGGACGACGCCGAGCTCGTCGACCGGCTCATCCCCTTTGCCGAGGCCACTGCCAGCGGTTCGTTCTGGTCACTTTGGCGGTGCGACGACCGGCGCGACCTCGCCACCCTGCCCGTCATCTTCTGCGGCGACGAGGGTGACATCTGGGTTCACGCGCGCAATCTGCCGCAATTCTTCCGGCTGATCCCGCTCGAACGCGATGCCACGGACGAGGACGAGGACCTGGGCGAGTTCTGTCCGGCGCGTCAGGAGTACCTCACCTGGCTGGCGCGGAATTTCGGGCTCACCCTGCCCGATGCGGAAGAGGAGGCGGCGATCACCAGGGACGCCATGGCGGAATACGGCTGGCGGTTCGCCGCGTGGCTGGGGACCTTCCCCGCCTGGGACGGCGTGGCCGAGGAGTTGGCCGACTCCCTGGAGTTCGACTACGGCATCCCCGACCCGTCACCACGCCCGGAGTGACGCAGGGGGCGGGGACGGCCGGCACCCTTGTCGCGCCGCGCCCACCCCACCCCCTGCCCGGCCGCCCGCGCTACACGTGATGCACGGACTCCACCGAGAACAACCGCGGGTCATAGCTCTCCGCGATCTCGGCGGCCTGCGTCATATGCTCCTGCGCCACCGGGTCGGCCAACATCGCCCGGAAGTGCGCCTCGCTTTCCCACTGTGCGTAATTGACGACCCGCCGGCCGTCGTCGGCGGCGTGGATATTCGCCGAAATGAACCCCGCCCGACCCTGCATCGTCTCCTCGGTCGCCCTGACGAGCAATGCCACCAGATCCGCCTGCCGCTCCGGCGCAACGGTGAAGACATTGATCAAGGTGGCGATGCCGCGCCCTGTTTCTATCGTGGTCCAGGTCATTCCCCCATCGTGCCAAGGCCCACTGACAACGCGCGTCAAGGCCGCTCGCAACTGGTACCGGGGGCCACCGGCAACGAGGCGGAAACGGGCGACCGGGGCGGAATCGACTGACCGGCGCGGAAACGGGCGATCAGCCGAACAAGCCGAATGGGGCCGTCATCCACCGAGGCCGACGTTCCCCTTCGCCGCGGCCGCGGAGAGCGCCCGCAGGACCCGTACGAATCCGTCCCGTTCCGCGGCCGGGAACCGGGCCAGGAGCTCTTCCTCTCCCCGCTGGATGTCCGCCTGCACGGCGTCGCGCAGGCGGCGCCCTTCCGGGGTGAGCGACAGCAGCCGCACCCGCCGGTCGCCGGGATCGGGGCGGCGGTCGATCAGCCCACGCGCGTCCAGATCGTCCAGCACCGCAATGATCCGCGTCTTGTCCGCCCCGATGGCCTCGGCCAGCGCCGCCTGCGAACGGATCGGGGTCTCACCGAGCCGCAGCAGCACCGAATAGGCCCACATGGCCAGCCCGTGCGCGTCCAGGATCGGCTGCTCGGCGGCCATCAGCGCGCGGCCCAACGGCACGATCATCGCCGCCAGGTCGGGGCGGGCGGGCCGGCCCTCTTCGCCCGCAGTCCCCCCGGGTGCGTCGTCCCTGCCACCAGCGCGTTCAGCCATGCCAAGAAAAATACCCCTTGACAGTTCGTAAGCGTCCGCACATCATAAGCACATGCATACGAATAGCCGGGCCTCCACGGCATCGGACAGCGAACGCCTGACTCTCCTCCGGGGCTTGGACGACCGGGCCGTACGCGACAGCGTGACCGTCGTACGCCGGGTGACGCCCGCCGACCTGTCCCGGCCCACACCCTGCGCGGCCTGGACCCTGGCAGAACTGCTCGCCCATATGACGGTCCAGCACCGGGGCTTCGCGGCGGCCGCCCGCGGGGACGGCCAGGACCTGGCGCACTGGGCGGCGGGCCCACCCGCCCGGGACCCGGTGGCGCGGTACGCCGCCGCGGCCGACGACGTCATCGCGGCCTTCGCCGAAGTCACCTCCCCCAACGCCCCCTTCGCCCTCCCCGAATTCACCACCGACCGGAGCTTCCCGGCCCTCCAGGCCATCGGCTTCCACTTCATCGACTACGTCGTCCACGGCTGGGACGTCGCCCGGACGCTGGGCCTCCCGTACGACCCGGACCCGGCGCTGCTGCAGGCCGCGCTCCCGATCGCGCGGGCCGTCCCGTCCGGCGACGACTACCGGCTGGCCCCCGGCAGCGCCTTCCGCCCCGGCCTCCCGGCGGACGACGACGCGAGCGCGCTGGACCGGATCCTGACGACCCTGGGCCGCTCGCCGTCCTGGACCCCGCCGTGCTGAGGTCGTCCTGGACGGCCGGACCGGAGCGCGACCACCACGGGCCCGTACTGGTCAGCGTCACCGACCTCACGCTCGCGCGGCTCACCGACCTGCCCGGCGTCCACCGCGCCGCTCGCAGCCTCACCGCCGACTGGCCGGACCTCGACGGCGCGCTGGGCCTCTGGCTCTGGACGTCCCCGACGGCCCGCCGCTGCGGCGCGGTCGCCGTCTGGCGCGACGAGGCGGCGCTGCGCGGCTTCGTCTCCTGGCCGCCGCATGTCGCGATCATGCGGCGCTACCGGGGGCGCGGCTCGGTGACCTCCACCACCTGGACGGCGGCCCGCTTCGATCCCCCCGAGATCTGGGCCCGCGCACATGCCGCCCTCCGGCCGCGGACTCCTGGACGGCGGCCCTTCAACGACCGGCCGCCGCCGAACAGTTCCACCTGAGCCGACTCAGGCACGGAGGGCGGAGACCTGAGACCGGAGACCGGAAAAATCGTTTACCAGCAGCGGCAGAGCACCTTTAGAGTGCGCCGGGGCACGGGCCCGTCGGGCCGTATCGGCCCGCCCCGCCATGGGCCACGTACGAGGTGCATACGGAACGCGGCCGCCGAACTGCCCCCCCGAGAGCCACCCCCCAACACAGGAGCACCATGAGCAATCAGCACGGCGAAGGGCCGGGCAAGGACCGGGTCTGGCTCATCACCGGGACCAGTTCCGGCTTCGGACGAGAGCTCACCCGGGCCGTCATCGCTCACGGCGACCGGGTGGTGGCCACCGCGCGGGACGTCGCCGCCCTCGACGATCTGATGCGCATCGCGCCGGACCGGATCCGCGCCGTCCGGCTGGATGTGACCGACGCCGAATCGGTCCGTGGCGCGGTGGCCGAGGCCGAGCGGGCCTTCGGCCGGATCGACGTCCTGGTGAACAACGCCGGGGCCGGGCTGCTCGGCGCGTTCGAGGAGCTGAGCGAGAGCGATCTGCGCCGCAACTTCGAGACGAACGTCTTCGGAGCGATGGCGGTCACCCGCGCCGTTCTGCCCCTTCTGCGACGGCAGCGGTCGGGCCATATCGTGCAGATGTCGTCGGTGATCGGCGTGAAGGCAGGGCCGGGCGGCACCGCGTACGCCGGGACGAAGTTCGCCCTGGAAGGCATGTCCGAGGCCCTCGCGGCCGAAGTCGCCCACCTCGGCATTCGCGTCACCATCGTCGAACCCGGCCCCTTCCGCACCGAGTTCGGCGGACGGTCGCTGCGCTGGGGCACGCCGATGGAGGACTACGCCGACCTCATCGCCCCCGCCCGCAAGGCCCTCGAAGCCTCACACGGCACCCAGCCGGGCGACCCCTACCGCGGCGCCGAGGCCATCATCGCCGCGATCGGCCTCGACGAACCGCCGCTCCGCCTCCCCCTGGGGGCGGAGGCCTTCGGCTGGATCCGCACCCATCTCCTTGCCCGGCTGGAGGAGTTGGACGCGGTGGAGGCGATCGGCGCGGACACCGCATTCCGCTGACCTCGGGAAGCCTTGGATCGCCGTGACCTTGCGGGGGGGGGGACGAGGGCAGGACCGGCCGCACATGATGTGCGCGCCGACCCTGCCCGGAGCCGGGACCCCCGTCGCCGTATCCGCAGCCGGGCCCGTCGTATCGGACTTCGGCCCCTCGCATCAGGCTTCGGGCCCCTCGTATCAGGCTCCGGCGGGAGCGACCCATTCCACCAACTGGACTATGACGCCATTGGGGTCGGTGACCTGGAGCAGCCGCTCGCCCCAGGGCTCCTCGCGCAGCGGCATCGTGATGTTGGCGCCCTCGCCGCGCAGGCGCTCGTCCTCGGCCGCGAGGTCGGTGACCGTCAGCGCGATGATGAGGCCGGCCGCGTGCTGGTCGCGTTGTTCCTCGGGCAGGACCTCGTTCCCGCGCCGGAGCAGGACGATGTCGAGGGCCGCGTCGTCACGCCCCAGGGAGGCGAAGCCGTCGGCGGCCATCCGCTCGACGAAGCCGAAGTGGGTGGTGAGGAATGCGCTGGATGCGGCGACATCGTCGACGTTCAGGGACACGGTGGATGCGGTGACGTTCACAAGTGCTCCAAGCTGGTGGTCGATTGAGTGCGCAGGGCCCGTGCGGCCGGAGTGGGCTTCGCCGCGTCAGGACTGCCGCTTACGGCTGTACGTCCTGACCAGCACACCGTTGTCAAAGGTGCGGACCGACTCCAGCGCGAAGTCGGCGACCGCGAAGCCCGAGTCGAACATCGGCATGCCCGAGCCGTACACCTGCGGATAGGTCTTGATCACGAGCTCGTCGATCTCGTCCAGCAGCTCACCCGCGAGCTGCGAGCCACCGCAGAGCCAGATGCCGAGGTCGCCGTCCTCCGCCTTGAGCTCGCGGATCGCGCCGACCACGTCGCCGGAGACGAGCGTGACATTCGGGTCGGGCGACTCGGTCAGGGTCCGCGAGGCGACGTACTCGCGCAGATGCCCGTACGGGCTGGTGATGTCCATGTCCAGGGCGAGCTGATAGCTGGCCCGCCCCTGGATCACGGTGTCGAAGCTCCGGTTCACGGCGCCCTCGAGGCCGAGCGGCGTACGGCCCTGGACCGCGATGGTCTCCGGATACTCCGCCTTGAGGTAGCCGACAAACTCCTCGTCCAGGAACTGGAACATGGACGACGCGTCACCACTCGGATCACCGATGAAGCCGTCGATCGAGCAGGCGATGAAGTACGTGAGCTTACGCAAGGTTGCCCCCCATTTCCCCGTAACCGATGCGCCGGGACGCGCCACAGCGACCCGCACGCCAACCACTCCGCGTAAAGTACTTCATGCGTAGTGGTTACGCAATAGGCCTACGCCCGGCGGCCGGCGGGCCGGACACCAACCGGACCCCTTCGCCCTGCGCCCGCCCCGGCAACTCATAGGCTGAATATGCGAGTTGGCCGGACTGGGTGTGGCAGACCGACAACTGCAAGCCACTGACAGGGGCTTGGGATGACCGCCCCCTCTCGCTCGCTGTCCAGCCGCGTTCCCTCCCACAGTCCGATCGAGAATTGCGCTCTCGTCGTCGTGGCCGGTCGGCCGCTGCCGGTCTGCGTCGATGTCTGCGGTGTTGCCTTCACCTGGGAACCGGCGAAAGACCAGTGGACGAAAATCCGGAGTCACCAGCCCCTCGCACAGTGGGACCTGGAGAGCGGGCTGGGACGGCACCGTCATCGTGTGGGACGCCTGCGGCCTCCGCATCACCGAGCTCGACGGCCGCACCGTCGCCGCCACCGCGGGCCGGGACGGGTATGCACGCGTCCCGGCCTTCGACCGGTGAGCTGAGAGTCACGCCCTCGGGCACGCCCCCGGCGAGCCACCACCAAGGTCCGCCCTACCGTGGCGCTACCCAGCGGCAGGCGATGTCCGGGACCCACCGGACCTGCTTCGATGCGTAAATCTGAGGGCAATGATCGCGGCTACCGACTCCAGCCAGCGCGCAACGACTTCGTCGCCCTCCACGGTGTGCACCACGGATGCCGCAGACCCCAGCCACGTCCGGACCAGGGGCCCGGCCGCGTCGCCCGGCACGGGCTCGGGCAACTCGGCGGCGTACGGCACCCCGCCGCTGCGGGTGACCTTGGCGAGGAACGCGACCGAGCGCGGGGGTACGCCGAGCCGGTCGAGCACCACGGCCGCGCCCACGGCCCCGTCGCCGAAGAGCGTGGTGCGATGGTGCCCGCCGAAGCCGAGGCCGTAGCGCAGCAGGGCGGGGACGTCGAGCTGTGCAAGTTCGTCATCTGTTCTGGCAGGGGAAAGCGGTGGCGTCGGATTCATGGCTGCCTCGGAATCGGTCACTGCACCGTGACTGTGTAGGTGTGGTAGGTCGGTTCGTCATGATTGCTGCCGGCCGGCGACGGGGAGGCGGAGACCGTGCCGTCCTTGGTGGTGCACGAGTACACCGGGCAGTGGATCAACTTGATCTTCGTGCTGCCCGGCTTGACCGCCGTGAAGTCGAAGCGCTGAGTGCCCCCGCCCGCACCAACGTCCTCACCTCCCGAATTCCCGTGGCCCTCACCGGAAGCACGCACCACTGAGGGATCCGGCTTGGGTGAGGCCACGTACCAGCGCTCACCGAGCGTGGCCTCGGAAGGTACGGAGAGGGTGAATTCCTCGCCAGGGCCCACCTCGATGTCGGGCTCGTCGAGTTCGTATGTCGCGGGGCCGGTGAGTCCACATCCGGCGAGCATGGCGAGCGCCAGTGCGGGCAGTGAACGGAGGAATCCGGTGGTGAGTCTGTTGTGCATCAAGGGCCACTTCAGTTCGCGGGCAGGTGGACGCCGTAGGCATCGGGCATTCTGTTGTCAGCGGCCTTGTTCATATGGCCATTGACGAAGTCGTCCTCACTGACCCACGTCGTCGTACCCCAGGGGTTGTAGACCTGAAGCATGTTGCCTTCCTGACCGACGATCATCATTGCGTGGCCCTCCCACTCGTCGTCCTTGTTGTATCCCTCGATCGCGATCGGGACCGGCTTGCCATCGGCCACGGACTTCTCGATGTCGGGCAGAACATCGCGACGGGCGTCCGCGCTGCCGGTCTCCTGGTAGTCGTATGACGCGCCGGTGTGGGGGCTGATCTCCTTGTCGGCGAGGGTATCCGCGCCTTCGTTGGATACGCCGTTGGGATGCCGGGAGAACGGGAAGTCGTAGTCATAGCTTCCGTCACCCTCGTCGTGCATGCGCAGCTGTTCCTTGCCCAGGCGCTCACGGAAAGCGCCGGGGTCATCCTCCTGTCCGGAAGGCCCACCAGTCAGTTCCAGCGCATACAGGGGGTCGACCATGGCCCGCGCGTTGACGGTGGAGGAGGGCACACAGGTAAGGCCGTCCTGTGACCACTTCTCTCCATGGAAATCTTGGTTGTCCTTATTTTTGTTTGAGCCGTCTTCGGCGAGCCCCTCGTCCTGCAGGCTGTCGCCCTTGGTGGTCACCGGCGACAAGTGCCGTTGCAGCCACGCCGGGTCCTTGCCGTGGATCTTCCCCTGGAAGTCCGTCAAGGCTTTCATGTCATATCCCGCGGCCAACCCCTTGACGATATAGGCGCGTTCCTGTGGCGACTTGGCATCGGCAAGCATCTTGTCGAACTTCGATCGTTCCTGGGCGTTCATCTTTTCCATGTAACGGCCGGAACGTTCAAGGTCGTTGGCGCTGAGGAGCTCATTCATTTCCGACGGACCGTCGACATAAACCGCAGTGTCGGCGAGGGCGAGCTTGTCCGCGTCGGACAGGTCATTGGTGTGCATCTTCCCGGCGCGTGCCTCGGATGCGAATTTATTGAGGTCGCGGGCGGCCGCGCGCGCGGCGTCGTCGGCGGACTTGGCAGCGGAGAGCATCTTGTCGATGCCCGCGGAGGCCACCGTGCCGGCCCGCCACACGGCATCGTCTTCCTCGTCCGTGTCCACCATGTTGTCGAAGAAGCCGTCCTCGGATCCGAGAACGGACAACGCCTCGTGCAATTGGTCACGGCCGGTACCGTCGAGTTTCTGGGCATCGCCGATGGCATCGCCCAGGGTCAGCAGTGCCTTGCTCGCTTTCTGCAGGGCTTCGGTCATCTGCTGGGTCGCACGGGAGGCCGCCTGGATGACGTTGGATGCCTGTGCGCCGGTCTTGCCCATCCAGACGTCCGGAAGGCCGGATGCGGCCACCTGCGCGACCCGGTCGGCGATATCCTCAGCGGATTTCGACTGGGTGCGATAGCGCTTCCCCAGCAGCTCGAGCGTCCCTGGCGAGCCGACCGGGGCCGGAACGCCGAGGGCAGTTTTGATTTCGCCGATCATGTCGTTCTTGTCGTCGCATTCGACGATCCGCTTCAAGCACGCATCCAGCTTGGCGCGGCGCTGAGTGGTCGATTCCTGCTCGGCCATAGAAGGCGTCAGCCCCTTGTGTGCGATTCCGTCATGAGGGAAGAGCGAGTGTCGGCTGAGATCAGCCGAAGGGTGACGAGCCTCCTGCGGGGGCCGGCCTTGTGGATATCCGCGCGTCTGCCGCAGCCGCCGATTCCGTGACGACGATCGCCTCACGGTCAGCCTGGTGATAGTCCTCTTGCGACTTTCGGACCTTGTCAGCGAGTTCGTGGAGCGCGCCCTCTAGCGTTTTCGTCTCGTCGTGCCATGCGTGGGAGAATGCGTTGTACGCAGGGCCGGAGTCGGAGCCGCCGAGAATATCGTTATCGAAATGGACTGCGTCGGCTATGGCAGATTTGATGTCACCGACATCCTCGCCCGCCTCGTCAAGCTTCTTCGCTTCGGATTTCATGCCCTCCTGCTGGACGTGAAATCCCGAATTGTTTGCCATATCTCCCCCGTGTGGTGCTGTGGAGCGCCCTTCATGCGTCGCGCAGGCTACGCCATGCACATGACACTTCCACCTTGATCATAGCCGCTGTGCGCATGGGGCTTGGAGTGCCGGCGACGGGCGCCGCGGTCACCACGGGCCGGGACGGATACGTCCGCGCATGGCTCCTCGGCAAGCGACAACAGCGGCGTTCACACGCCTCGCCGCGCCCCCGCCTAGCACACGAAATCGGCGAGCCCGTCGATATCGGGGATCGGCGCATCCGGGGAGAGCGGGCCCATGCACACCAACGCGTGCTCGTCCTGGTAGTACGAGAGGGCGTCCAGCCCCTGTCCGACGACGAGCAGATTCCCGCCGATCCGCCAGGCGGCGAAGCGCCACAGATACTCCCCGGTCTCATTCCCGAGCTTTTGTTTGCTGCCGTCCCGGTGCGGCGGACCGAGTCGTTCGGCGAAGCGGTCGACGGCGGCGTTGACGTGCGCGTCGAGTACGTCCCGCCCCGCGTCCGCCTGGCTCGACCAGCCGGGGAAATCTCCCCGGAAGTCTTCCGTGCCGTGGAAGTCGCACCCCAGGCAGTAGGCATGGGCGAACGGCATGTAGAAGCAGCCGTCGCCGCCAAAGACAAGGTGACCGACCCCGGTCACGAAACTCGCCTCCAGCGGGCTTTCGTCGTCACGCCAGCCCAGGCGGCGCATGGCGGCGTCGGCTGCTTCCCAGTCCTCCCAGTCCAGTTCGGCGAGGCCGACGATCTCTTGGACCAGTTGCGGGGTGAGCGGGCAGCCGGCCACGTAGTCGCGGCTGTCGTCGTCCTCTTCGTCTTCCACGACGGCCGCCGTCACGTACGTCTCCTCACGGTCACGGTGTGGGGGAGTCCAGCCCGCGGCCCGTACGAGATCCCGCAGGACGGCGGAGCCGTCGGTGCCCTCATTGAAGCCGGGCTCCTGTCGGGGCAGTTGGGGCATCTGCAACTCCCTACGCGGTGGGCGCGTCCAGGTCGCCCGCCTTCACGGACCGTACGAGGTCCCGGAAGGCGGCGAGGATGGTGGTCATTACGGTCTGCGGGGCGTCGCTCTCGCGGAGGTGGCGGGTGCCGGACGGGGTGGCGGCCACCTCGACGCACTGGTCGGACCCCGGTTCGCTGAAACTGGACTTCTGCCAACAGAGTTGGGGCATACGCAGCTCCTTACGGTGTGGGCACGTCCAAGTCGCCCGCCTTCACGGACCGTACGAGGTCCCGGAGAGCGGCCACGCCGGTGGCCATCACGGCCGCCGGGGCATCGCTCTCGCGGAGATGGCGGGTGCCGGACAGGGCGGCGGCCACCTCGACGCACGTGTCGGCGTGGCCTTCGCTGAAGCTGGACTTCTGCCACTTGAGCTGAGACATACGCGCCTTCCTAGAGCAGGGGGTACAGGAGCCGCTGAATGAGCCCGAGCGAGTCCTTCACGTGGCTCGCCTCTGGCGGCAACGCCGTCTCTGTCAGCCTAGCGAACGTGTGCGAATACTTGGCGAGCGATTCGGCATCGCCCAGGTACAGGGAACTCTCCACATGGGCCACCACCACGGTGCTCAGCTCCCGCACACTCGGCTCAACCAAGGTGAAGGAACTGCCGAAGGCCACCGGGCCGTCGAACGGGAGGATCTGGATGGTTGCGTTCGGCAGCCGCGCCAGTTCCAAGAGGTGGCCCAATTGATCGCGCATGACGCGACGGTCACCCAAGGACGGGTGCAGGGCTGCTTCGTGGATGATCGCGTGGAAACTCGGCGCCCCCTCGCCCGTGAGCACTGCCTGGCGCTTCATCCTGAAGTCCACCGCCGCCTCCTCAACTTCAGGAGACACGTTCACATAGCCACCGCGGTGGATCGCCGTCGCATAGTCCCGCGTCTGTATAAGCCCTGGCACGAACATCGGCTCGTAGCAGACGAGAGCAGCAGCCTCGTCTTCCAGCTCTGCGAGGTCGAGGAGCGATGGCCGCACTTGATCTCGATAGCTGCTCCACCACCCCTTGTCCGGCCGCCGCCCCAACTCCGCAAGCGCGTCAACGTACGTCGCGCTTATACCACCCACCTTCGCCGCCAGCTTGCGAAGCCGCTCCTCCGACAAGCCCGTGCGCCCGGTCTCCACGCTGCTGATGTGCGACTGATTCATCCCCATCACCGCAGCACTCTCGTTCACCGAAAGCCCGGCCCGTTCGCGCAACTTGCGAACCTCGGCACCGAACCGTCGTTGACGGTACGTCGGGTTGGCCCTCAGACCCATGCATCCCTCCCTCGGTCCATACGAGCAGTATCACGCAACCGGTAACACACCCAGTTGGGTTGTGGATAGGCAACCTGAGCACTACCTTACGTATGGCGCCAGTCACAGCAGGCAACTACCTGGAGGCTGCCACATGCGCACGCCCGCAGAGACCTGGTCCTACGGAATCTTCATCCCCAACGATCCCAGAGCAGTGGGCGTCGTCCGTGCCGCCCTGCGGCAGATCCTGGCCGGGGCAGACCTCAACTGCCTTACCGAAACAGCAGAGTTGATGGTGTCGGAGCTGGTGACCAACGCCTACCGGTACACCAGGACCGACGCCTACGTGAGCGTCGACCGGTCGCCGCACGACCTCACCATCGCCGTATGGGACACGGGCACCGGGACCCCGGAACAGCAGAAGGCCGCGCCCGAGGACGAGAACGGGCGCGGTCTCGGCATCGTCGATGCCTGTGCCGATGCGTGGGGCGTACGGGATTACCCCAACGGGAAGACGGTGTGGTTCACGCTGGCCCCGCAGCCGTAGCAGCCGTAGAGGAGGCCGAAACGGCGAACGGGGCGCCCCTCCCGCAGGAGGGGCGCCCCGTCACACAACAAGCAGACGATCAGCCGTGCTTCGCACGCGACGCCGCGCGGGCGCGCTCGCGGGCGTCCAGGTTGACCTTGCGGATGCGGATCGCCTCGGGGGTGACCTCGACGCACTCGTCGTCGCGGCAGAACTCCAGGGACTGCTCCAGGGAGAGCTTGCGCGGCGGGACCACGTTCTCGGTGGTGTCCGCGGAAGCCGCACGCATGTTGGTGAGCTTCTTCTCCTTGGTGATGTTCACGTCCATGTCGTCGGCGCGGGAGTTCTCGCCGACGATCATGCCCTCGTACACCTCGGTGCCGGGCTCGGTGAACAGGACACCGCGCTCCTGGAGGTTGATCATCGCGAACGGCGTGACCGAACCGGCGCGGTCGGCGACCAGGGAGCCGTTGTTGCGGGTGACCAGCTGGCCGAACCACGGCTCGTGGCCCTCGTGGATGGAGTGGGCGATACCCGTACCGCGGGTGTTCGTCAGGAACTCCGTACGGAAGCCGATGAGGCCACGGGACGGCACGACGAACTCCATGCGGACCCAGCCGGAGCCGTGGTTGGACATGTTGTCCATCCGGCCCTTGCGGACGCCCATGAGCTGCGTGACCGCACCCATGTGCTCCTCGGGCACGTCGATCGTCATGCGCTCGACGGGCTCGTGGACCTTGCCGTCGATCTCCTGGGTGACCACCTGCGGCTTGCCGATGGTCAGCTCGAAGCCCTCGCGGCGCATCTGCTCGACCAGGATGGCGAGCGCGAGCTCACCGCGGCCCTGGACCTCCCAGGCGTCGGGGCGCTCGGTGTCCAGGACGCGGAGCGAGACGTTACCGATCAGCTCGCGGTCCAGGCGGTCCTTGACCTGGCGGGCGGTGACCTTGCGGTCCTTTATCGCGGACTTGGCGTCCGCGCCCTTGCCGGTGCCGCCGCGGCCGACCAGCGGGGAGGTGTTGGTGCCGATGGTCATGGAGATGGCCGGCTCGTCCACCGTGATCAGCGGGAGGGCGATCGGGTTCTCCGGGTCGGCGAGGGTCTCGCCGATCATGATGTCGGGGATACCGGCGACGGCGCAGATGTCGCCCGGGCCCGCCTTCTCGGCCGGCCTGCGGGTGAGCGCCTCGGTCATCATCAGCTCGCTGATGCGGACGTTGGCGACCGTGCCGTCACGCTTGATCCACGCGACGGTCTGCCCCTTCTTCAGCTCGCCCTGCTCGACACGGAGCAGCGCGATACGGCCGAGGAAGTTGTCCGCGTCGAGGTTGGTGACGTGGGCCTGGAGGGGGGCCGACACGTCGTACTCGGGGGCCGGGATGTGCGACAGCAGGGTGGTGAAGAACGGCTCGAGGTTGGTGCTGTCGGCCGGGACCGTGCCGTCCTCCGGCTTCGTCAGCGAGGCGACGCCGTCACGGGCACAGGCGTAGACGATCGGGAACTCGATCTGCTCCTCGTCCGCGTCCAGGTCCAGGAACAGGTCGTAGGTCTCGTTGACGACCTCGTCGATCCGGGAGTCGGGGCGGTCGGTCTTGTTGATGCACAGAATGACCGGCATACGGGCCGCGAGGGCCTTGCGAAGGACGAAGCGCGTCTGCGGCAGCGGGCCCTCGGAGGCGTCGACCAGCAGGACGACCGCGTCCACCATCGACAGGCCGCGCTCGACCTCGCCACCGAAGTCGGCGTGGCCGGGGGTGTCGATGATGTTGATGGTGATGGGGTCCCCGCCGTCCTTGGGGTGGTACTTGACGGCAGTGTTCTTCGCCAGGATCGTGATGCCCTTCTCACGCTCCAGGTCGTTCGAGTCCATCATCCGGTCGTCGAGCTTCTCGGCAGCGTGCTCGGCGAAGGCGCCGGCCTGCTTGAGCATGGCATCGACGAGGGTCGTCTTGCCGTGGTCGACGTGGGCGACGATGGCTACGTTACGAATGTCGTGACGGGTGGGCATACTGGAGCGCTTCTCCCGGATCGTGGATGGCGGCACGTACGGTCCGGCACGTGAGCCTCTCGGCCGGGCTTGCATACGCCACGACCTCACCCCATCGTACGGGCCTGGGGCGACATCGGCCGCCACAGGCCGTACGCACTGTCCCTGACCTGCGGTTTCTTACCAGTTATTAGCTCTGGCTCCACCTTTACTTCGTGTAGCCGATGTCCTGGAAGCGGGGCGAGGAGAAGCCGAAGGCGCCGATGTTGGCGAGGGACTTCCTGGCCGCCACCAGTTCCGGGCGCTGGTAGAGGGGGATGGACCCGGCCACGGCCCAGATGCGGGCGTCGGCCTGCGCCATCAGGCTGCCGGCCGCTTCCTCGTCCAGCTCGGAGGCTGCCTGGTCGAAGAGCTGGTCAATGTGGTCGGTGCCGACGCGGGTGTAGTTCTGCTCGACGGTGAGCGAGCCGTCGGCGGCGGGCTCGGGCTTGGCGTAGATGGGGCGGGCGTCGGTCGCGGGGTAGGCGGTGCCGGGCCAGGAGTAGAGCGCCAGGTCGTAGTCGCCGGCGGCGATGTGGTCCTGGAAGTAGCCGGCATCGGCGACCCGCTGGACGGAGGTCTGGATGCCGATCTTGCCGAGCATGGCGGAGATCCGCTCCCCCACGGTGCGCAGCTGCTCCGAGCCCGCCCCGTCGGGGAGGACGAAGCGGAGGGTGAGCGGTTTGCCGTTCTTGCGCACGGTGGGGGCGGCGGCGGCCTTCTTGCCCGGGGCGCCCTTGGCGTCGGGGTCGCTGTCGGCGGCGACCTGGGCGGCGGCCACCGGGTGCGCCCGCTCCTCGTCGGCGCGCGCCTCGCGGGCCTGCTCGGCGCTCATGGGGCGCGCCCCGGCAGGTCCGGAGTCCTGCCCGGTCTCGACCCGCTCGGCCTGGCCCATGGCCCGCGCCGCGCTCCGCTGGTACGTCAGGGAGGCCGGGCTCGCGCCGCCGTCGGCCTCCTCCTGGGCGGCGGCCTGCGCCTTGTAGACCGCGGCGCTCTGCCGCAGCAGCGCGGACTGCTGGACCTCGGAGCCCACCGCGCCCGCGGCGGACAGCGGGGCCTCGGCGGCCGCAGGCCGGGCGTCGGCGTCATGGCCCCGCGCGGCGGCCCGGCCCGGCCGCTCGGGGTTGCGGCCGTCGTCGGAGCCCGTCTTGGGGGACGGCTCCGCCGCGGCCCCCGACGCGCTGGGCGCGACCGCGTCCGGCTTCTGCTTGGCCTGCTCGGTGACCGCGCCCGGCTTCCAGCCCGCGTCCGCGAGCAGCGCCTTGGCCGCGCCGGTGTCCTGCCCGCCGACCGCGTCGCTGTGGTCCTCGTACCCGTCCTGCCCGGCCATCAGCAGATGGCTGCCGAGCGGCTTCGCGGGCAGGCTGAGCGGCTTGAGGACGGTGTCGGCGAGCGCCTGGCGGTCGATGGCGCGGGCCACCGCGCGGCGCACCCGCTCGTCGGTGAGCGGGCCGGTGCTGCCGTTGAGGGCGAGCTGGGTGTAGGCGGGCTCGAGGGCCTTACGGACGGCGTAGCCGCGCAGCTTCGTGGGGGCCGCCGGCTTGGCGTCCGTACCGGCCTTGCTCCTGGATCCTGCCGGGTGGCCGGCCGAGGCGACCTTTCTGGCGGCGCTCTGGTCGATCTCGGCGACGTCGACGGACCCGGCGGCCAGGGCCGCGGCCCGCTTGTCCCGTGGCAGCTCCGTGAAGACGATCTGGTCGAGCTTGGCGCGGGGGCCCCACCACTTCGGGTTACGGACCAGGGTGACGCGGTCGCTGCCCTTCTCCCGCTCGCCCATCATGAACGGCCCGGCCGCGATCTTGAGCCGCTCGCGGGTCCCGTCGTTGAAGGCGTCGGCGTCACCCATCACGCTCTGCGGGTAGAGCGGGGTGAACAGGGACCGCCAGTCGGCGTAAGGCTTGGCGAAGGTGACCTTGACCTCGTGTTTGTCCGCCCCCTGGGTGACCTTGGCGATCCGGTCGTACCCGGCGTTGCGGGCCGTCCAGAACGCATTGTCCTTGCCGCGCAGCGCCTTCCACTGGGCGATGAAGTCCGCCGCGCCGATCTTGCGGCCGTCGCTCCACCGCGCCCGGGAATTGATCTTGTACGTGACGACCTGCTTCGGCTCACGGGCGGAGATGTCGGCGGCGTCCAGGTAGTCGGCGTTGCGCTGCGGGCGGCCGCGGTCGTCGAGCGTGAACAGGGTGGGCAGCACCGCGCCGGTGACCCGCGCGGTGGTGGCGTCGGCGTCGGCCTGGAAGGCGTTGAGGGTGCCGGGCAGGGAGTCAACGGCCCAGCGGACCGTACCGCCGTTCTTGAGCCGTTCCCGGGCGGCCGGGGCGATGTCCTGGGAGGCGGCGCCCGCGTCCGCGTCGTCGCTGCATCCGGCCAGGACAGGCAGCGGGAGCAGGACCCCCACCGCGATCAGCGCGGCACAGCGCCGCCGGCGGCACGCTGAGCTGACTTGGTCGGTCGTCATGGCAGTTACCTCCGAGGCTCGCCCGCGCCGCGCCCACACGTCCGGCCGACTTTGCGGCTCATCACATCTATGGCTCCCCTACTGAAGGCGACCGGTCCCGACGCGCCCGTACGACACGTCGACTGCCACGGCAAGGTCACCCGACCGGCCCCATCCAGAGACCGCGGGCCAGGGAAAAGCGGCCCGGACGGCGGATACACGGACGGCCCGCACCCGCCGTCCCCGTATCCGCGTTCGACACCCGCCGCGGCGCATGTTTACCGAAACGCACCGGTTCGAGTCGTAATGACGCAGGCCCCCTTCCCAACGCCTACTGTGACGCGCGACACTCGCGGGCGCATGAGATCGCCCACCACACCCTTCGGAGGTGAGGGCACGTTATGTCCCTTCAGGACGAATTGACGGCGGTTGAGCGCAACCTGACGGAACTGATCCGGTCCGTGGCGCGGCTGGAGGAGCACATCGGGGCCGGGCTGGACATGCGGCGGGTGCGCAGCGATGCGAACCATCTGCGCGAGAGCCTCGGCCTGTTGAAGGAGAGCGCGGCGGGCGCGAAGCAGGCCCGGCCCGGCGCCGCCAAGGACGAGATGGTGACGGTCTCGGATGCGCCGTACGACCCCGCGCTGTGGAAGGGCGCCGACGACGAAGGTCTCGGCGCCGAGGACCGGCACGCGCCTTGAGGAGAAGACCCTTGCAGGCCCTGAAGCCCCTCAACGCCCTGCAGGCCCTCAACGCCCTGCAGGCCCTCAACGCCCTGCAGGCCCTGCCGGCCCTAGGGGACATCCCCGATCCTCTGGCGGAGAGCCCTTAGGGGGTGCCCTCGCCCCACTCAGACCCCTACCCCGTTCCCGCCCCGAGGGAGCATCCTTGACGGTGCATCCTTCGCGGAGCGCCCTCCACGGAGACCCACGTTGGCCACTGGCATCGAACCCTCACCGCAAGCGGGCGCGACCGGCGTGCATGCCGCCTCGCGTGCCGCCATCCCCGCCCGCCATCTGCGGACCGACCGCTGGTGGCTGGCCCCGGCCTGCACCGCCGCCGGCCTGCTCGCCTTCATCGTCTACTCGACATGGCGGGCCTTCGCGAACGCGGACTACTACCACGCGCCCTATGTGTCGCCGTTCTACTCGCCGTGCCTGGCACAGAACTGCCAGACCATGCGCGGCGGCCCCAACTGGGAGATCTTCGGGCCCTGGTGGGGCCTGTCCCCCGCGCTGCTGATCCTGATCTTCCCGCTGGGTTTCCGGCTGACCTGCTACTACTACCGCAAGGCCTACTACCGCGGCTTCTGGGCCTCGCCGCCGGCCTGCGCGGTCGCCGAGCCGCACAAGAAGTACACCGGCGAGACCCGCTTCCCGCTGATCCTGCAGAACATCCACCGCTACTTCTTCTACTTCGCGGTGCTGGTGGCGCTGGTCCTGACGTACGACACCGCGCTGACCTTCCGCGACGCGCACTACGCCTGGGGCCATATGGGTCTGGGCACGCTGGTCTTCCTGGCCAACATCGTGCTGATCTGGGCGTACACCCTCTCCTGCCACTCCTGCCGGCACATCATCGGCGGCCGACTGCGGCACTTCTCCAAGCACCCGGTGCGCTACCGGCTGTGGGGCTGGGTCGGCAAGCTCAACGAGCGGCACATGCTGCTCGCCTGGTCGTCGCTGATCAGCGTCGGGGTCGCGGATCTGTACGTCTATCTGCTGGCCACCGGGGCCTTCGCCGATCCGCGCTTCTTCTGAGACGGCTTTTCCGAGACAGCTTCCAGACAGCTTCCGAGACAACTCCATCCAGGAAAGGTGTGTCGTCGATGGCGCATGTGGACCGGCAGGCATGGGACGTGATCGTGGTGGGCGCCGGCGGGGCCGGGCTGCGCGCCGCGATCGAGGCCCGCGAGGCGGGTATGCGGACGGCCGTGATCTGCAAGTCCCTGTTCGGCAAGGCCCATACGGTGATGGCCGAGGGCGGCATCGCGGCCAGCATGGGCAATGTCAACGAGGGCGACAACTGGCAGGTGCACTTCCGGGACACCATGCGCGGCGGGAAGTTCCTCAACCACTGGCGGATGGCCGAACTGCACGCGCGGGAGGCCCCCGACCGGGTCTGGGAGCTGGAGACCTGGGGCGCGCTCTTCGACCGTACGCCCGACGGCCGGATCTCCCAGCGCAACTTCGGCGGCCACGAGTACCCGCGGCTGGCGCATGTCGGGGACCGTACGGGGCTGGAGCTGATCCGTACCCTCCAGCAGAAGATCGTCTCGCTCCAGCAGGAGGACGAGCGCGAATTCGGCTCGCACGACGCCCGGTTGAAGGTGTTCCAGGAGTGCACGGTCACCCGCGTTCTCAAGGAGGGCGAGCGGGTCGCGGGCACCTTCTGCTACGAGCGGGAGTCGGGCCGCTTCTTCGTCCTCGAGGCGCCGGCCGTGGTGCTGGCCACCGGCGGGATCGGCAAGTCCTTCAAGGTGACCTCGAATTCGTGGGAGTACACGGGCGACGGGCACGCGCTGGCGCTGCTGGCCGGGGCCCCGCTGATCAACATGGAGTTCGTGCAGTTCCATCCGACCGGAATGGTCTGGCCACCGTCGGTGAAGGGGATCCTCGTCACCGAATCCGTCCGCGGTGACGGCGGGGTGCTGCACAACAGCGAGGGCAAGCGCTTCATGTTCGACTACGTCCCGGACGTCTTCAAGGAGAAGTACGCGCAGTCCGAGGAAGAGGGCGACCGCTGGTACGAGGACCCGGACAACAACCGCCGCCCGCCCGAGCTGCTGCCCCGCGACGAGGTCGCCCGCGCCATCAACGCCGAGGTCAAGGCGGGCCGCGGCTCCCCGCACGGCGGCGTCTTCCTGGACGTCTCGACCCGTATGCCGGCCGAAGTGATCAAACGGCGGCTGCCGTCCATGCACCACCAGTTCAAGGAACTGGCGGATGTGGACATCACCGCCGAGCCGATGGAGGTCGGGCCGACCTGCCACTACGTGATGGGCGGGGTGGATGTGGACCCGGACACCGCGGCGGCGACCGGCGTGCCCGGCCTGTTCGCGGCCGGTGAGGTGGCCGGCGGGATGCACGGCTCCAACCGGCTGGGCGGGAACTCCCTGTCCGACCTGCTGGTCTTCGGACGCCGGGCCGGGCTGCACGCCGCCGAGTACGCCGCGGCGGTCACCGGACTGCCGGTCCCCGACGAGCGGGCGATCGACGCGGCCGAGGCGGAGGCACTGCGCCCCTTCAGCGCCGAGGACGAAGGGCTGGACCCGGTGCACGACGCCGGTCCGGCCGAGAATCCGTACACCCTGCACCAGGAACTCCAGCAGGCGATGAACGACCTGGTCGGCATCATCCGCCGGGAGGGCGAGATGACCGAGGCCCTCCACCGGCTGGCCGGGCTGCGGGTACGGGCCCGGCGTGCCGGGGTCGAGGGGCACCGGCAGTACAACCCCGGCTGGCATCTGGCGATCGATCTGCGGAACATGCTGCTGGTCAGCGAGTGCGTGGCGCGGGCGGCGCTGGAGCGCGAGGAGAGCCGCGGCGGGCACACCCGCGACGACCATCCGGCGATGGACCGGCACTGGCGCAACATCAATCTGGTCTGTGAGCTGGCCGATTACCGGGCCGCCACGGCGGAGTCGGATCCGGGGCTGGGCCAGATCCGGCTGTCCCGCCGCGAGACCCCGCCGATCCGGCCCGATCTCCTCGAACTCTTCGAGAAGGAGGAGCTGGTGAAGTATCTGACGGACGAGGAGCTGAGCCGGTGAGCGGGCAGAACACGACGGAGCCGCAGGCAGACGGCGGGCGGACGAAAGTTCAGCAGGCGAACGGGACGGAGTCGGGCGGCCCGTCCGGTGCGTACCTGGCGCACTTCCGGGTGTGGCGGGGCGATGCGGACGGCGGCGGTCTGGAGGACTTCCGGATCGAGGTGCACGAAGGCGAGGTGGTGCTGGACATCATCCACCGCCTGCAGGCGACCCAGGCCTCCGATCTCGCCGTGCGCTGGAACTGCAAGGCGGGCAAGTGCGGTTCGTGCAGTGCGGAGATCAACGGGCGGCCGCGGCTGTTGTGCATGACGCGGATGTCGGTGTTCGACCGTACGGAGACGGTCACGGTCACCCCGATGCGGGCCTTCCCCGTCATCCGCGACCTGGTCACCGATGTGTCCTTCAACTACACCAAGGCGCGCGAGGTCCCGGCGTTCGTCCCGCCCGCGGAACTGGGGCCCGGCGAGTACCGCATGCAGCAGGAGGATGTGAACCGCTCGCAGGAGTTCCGTAAGTGCATCGAGTGCTTCCTGTGCCAGGACACCTGCCATGTGGTGCGCGACCACGAGGAGAACAAGTCCGCCTTCGCCGGACCGCGTTTCCTGATGCGGATCGCCGAGCTGGACATGCATCCGCTGGACGCGGCACCGGAGTCCGGGCTGGACCGCAGGCGCAGCGCGCAGGACGACCACGGGCTGGGCTACTGCAACATCACCAAGTGCTGCACGGAGGTCTGCCCGGAGAACATCAAGATCACCGACAATGCGCTGATCCCGTTGAAGGAGCGTGCGGCGGACCGGAAGTACGACCCGCTGGTGTGGCTCGGGAACAAGATCCGGCGCCGTGGTGAGTGACCGATACGCGCGGGACGAGCACCCGATGGGCGCTTGCGAATTCCCCTAAGTCCGCATTACTCAGCAGTTTCTGACGCTAGGTCACTTGACCGGAAGTGACCTCTGGCACCCGCTCGCCACCGCGGTATAAGAACGGAATGAACTTTCCGAAATTGAGCCGGCGCAGGGTCCTGGCAGGTATCGGCGGCGCCCCTCTGGCGGCCGCCGCCGGTACCTCCGCGGTGCGCCAGGGACAGCCGGAGAGACCGGGAGCACCACAGGAGATACGCGGCGAGCGGCGGACCACCGTGCTGCGCGGCGCGGACCTGGTGCTCACCATGGACCCCGAGGTCGGCAAGGGCCCGCTGGGCACGCTCGAGGGCGGCACCGACGTCCTGCTGCGGGGCGGCAGGATCGCCGCCGTCGGCAAGGGACTGGAGGTGCCGCGCGGCGCCCGGGTGGTGGACGCGAACGGAAAACTCGTCCTGCCCGGCTTCGTCGATCTGCACAACCACCTGTGGCAGTCCAGCATCCGCGGCGGCTGCTCGGCCCAGGACCTCTACGGCTGGCTGTCCGACTGCAACCGCGCCACGCTGCCCAGGATCGACGCCCGCGACATGTACCGCTTCGTCCATCTGGCCGCCCTCGACGCCCTCCAGGCGGGCGTCACCACCGTCGTCGACTGGGTGCATCCGATCCCGTACGACACCAGCGAGCGCTACATCCGCGCGCTGGACGACGCCGGACTGCGCTTCGTCTACGCCTCGACGCAGGGCGCGGCCGACATCCCCCTCATCCCGAAGATCAAGAAGGACTTCCTCGACCCGCTGCCGCTGGCCTCCGCGCAGGTGGCGGTGCATGCGGGGATGTCCGCGCTCAAGGAGCTGCGGCAGTTCCACGAGGTGGCGCGCGATCTCGGTGTGATGCTCAACTCCCATGTCCTCGAGCACCGCGACGACCGCAAGGACGACCCGATCCGCTCGCTGCGCGAGACCGGCGCCTTCGGTCCCGGTCTCCTGATGAACCACGCGATCCATCTCACCGACGAGGAGATCGCGCTGACCGGCGAGCACGACGTACGGGTCGCGCACTGCCCGCTGAGCAATATGCGGCTGGCGTCCGGCATCATTCCGCTGCCCGCGATGCACCGGCACGGCGTACGGGCCGGGCTCGGGCACGACGGCGGAACCAACGACACCTCGGACATGTTCAATGTGATGAAGGCGGCCGTCGGGCTGCAACGGGCGCGGCACGAGGACGCCGGGATCCATCCGGCGATCCCGGCCGTGCTGCGGATGGCGACCCTGGGCGGGGCGGAGTGCATCGGCATGGCCGACCGGATCGGCTCGCTGACCCCGGGCAAACGCGCCGACGTCCTCGTCCTGGACCCCGGCACCCTCAACTTCGCCCCGCGCTTCGACTGGACCAGCCAGATCGTGCTCAACGGCCAGCCGCCGAACGTCAGTCATGTCTTCGTCGACGGCCATCTGCGCAAGGCGCGGGGCGAGCTGGTGCATGTGGACACCGAGAAGGTGGTGCGGGAGGCGGAGCTGGCGGCGGATCATCTGCGGAACGCCTGAGGCGGCCTTGGCGGGCGGGCCTGCGGGGGCCGTACGGGGCGTGCTCTGGCGGGGGCCCGTGCCGGGGGCCCTGCGGCGGGGTCCCGTGCCGGAGGCCCTGCGGCGGGGTCCCCTGCCGGAGGCCCTGCGGCGGGGTCCCCTGCCGGAGGCCCTGCGGGGTCCCGTACGGGCGGCCCCTGCCAGGCACCCCGTACGGGATGTCCCCTACGGGCTGGGTGGGCCCCCTGTATCCCAAGGGTAGGCGGGGCCCGCCTGTGCCGGCAGGGCCTGTGGATGCCCGGTCGGCGGCGATGCCCCGCCGACGGCCCTCAGAACAGGCTCAGCAGGGCCTCCGTCGGATCCACCGCCTCCGACTCGCCGTCAGGGAGGGCGAGTTCGAACCACACCGTCTTGCCGCGGGGGGTGCGGCGGCTGCCCCAGCCGGTGCTGAGGAGGCCGACCAGTTGGAGGCCGCGGCCGCCTTCGTCGGTGTCGCGGGCGCGGCGGCGGCGCGGCTGGGCGAGGTCGGCGTCCCAGACCTCGCAGACCAGGGTGCGGTCCAGCAGCAGGCGCAGCCGGATCTCGCCCTGGCCGTGCCGCAGGGCGTTGGTCACCAGCTCGCTGACCAGCAGCTCCGTCGTATCGACCAGCTCCTGCAGGCCCCAGTCGGTGAGCTGGTCGCGGGCCAGCTCACGGGCGCGGGCCACCGAGCGGGCCTCCGGTGCCAGGCTCCAGTCGCCCACCGCGTCCTTGGGCAGGCCGTGCACCCGGGCCATCAGCAGCGCGATGTCGTCCTCGCCGTGCGAGGTGTCCAGGGCGCTCAGGACGTGGTCGCAGACGTCCTCCAGCGGCCGGTCGGCGTCCGAGAGGGCCCTGCGGAATGCCTGCAGGCCCTCTTCGAGGGGATGGTCGCGGGACTCCACCAGGCCGTCGGTGTAGAGGGCGAGCAGCGCGCCGTCCGGCAGGTCGACGTCGATCTCCTCGAAGGGCTCGCCGCCGACGCCCAGCGGCATCCCCGGCGGCACGTCCAGCAGCAGCGCGTCCTCGCCCTCCTCTACGAGCACCGGCGGCAGATGGCCGGCGTTGGCGAAGGTGCAGCGCCGGGTGACCGGGTCGTAGACGGCGTAGACGCAGGTGGCGAGGTAGACCTCGGAGAGATCGGCGGTACGGGCCAGGGCGCCGTGCTCGGGGACGTTGGCGGCCGCGCCGGTGCGGCCGCGCGCTGACCTGGGCGCGGACCGGCCGTCGCCGCTGCCGCCGAGCCCGCGGGCGATCTCGTCCAGGGCCGAGAGCACCTCGGCGGGTTCGAGGTCCAGGAGCGCCAACGTGCGGACGGCGGTGCGGAGTTCGCCCATCGCGACCGCGGCGCGCAGGCCGCGGCCCATGACGTCGCCGACGACCAGCGCGGTGCGGTGGCCGGGGAGTTCGATGACGTCGAACCAGTCGCCGCCGACCTCGGTGGCGGTGGTGCCGGGCAGATAGCGGCAGGCGATGTCGAGGCCGGCGGCCTCCGGGTCGCCCGGCGGGAGCAGGCTGCGCTGGAGGATCAGGGCGCGTTCGTGTTCGCGGCGGTAGAGGCGGGCGTTGTCGATGCAGACCGCGGCGCGCGCGGCCAGCTCGACGGCGAGGGCGGTGTCGCGCTCACCGAACGGCTCGCTGCCCTTCGTACGGGAGAACTGCACCAGCCCGACGACGGTGTCCCGGGCGACCATCGGGACGGCGAGGGTGGAGTGCACCACCGCGCCCAGTTCCGGGCCGTCGTCGCTCTCCCGGCCGGGGATGATCTGCGCCTGGCCGGTGCGCAGGGCGCCCGCGCAGGGGGAGTTGAAGGGGTAGCGGTGGACGGCGCCGACCGCGACCGGGTCGTCGGGGGAGCCGCCGTCGGGAATGCAGCAGGTGGAGGTGGCCAGCGGGGCGTCGGAGACGGCGCTGGCGAAGGCGACCCGGCGCAGTTCCGCGCTGCCGTCACTCATGCCGGGCGGAGCCTCGTCACCGGCCAGCAGTCCTTGGTAGAGGTCCACCGAGGCCAGGTCGCAGAACTGCGGGACGGCGACGTCCAGGAGGGTGCGGGCGGTGGTCTCCAGGTCGAGCGAATTGCCTATCCGGGCGCCCGCTTCGTTGAGCAGGGCGAGGTTGCGGCGGGCGTTGGCGGCCTCGCGTTCGGCGCGGCGGCGGCCGGTGACGTCGGCGGCGAGGGCGGCGACGCCGATGGGGCGGCCGCTGGCGCCGTGCAGCCGGTAGAGCGAGACCGACCAGCGGCGGCGGTCCCCCTCGCCGGGCACCGCGCCGACCAGTTGCATCTCGGTGACCGGCTCGCCGGTGTCCAGGACGCGGCGCAGTGCGGCGGCCATCCGCTCGGCCTCGGGGCGCGGCAGGAAGTCGTGCGGGGAGCAGCCGCGGTACTTGCCGGCCGGGCCGCCGAAGACGGTGGCGAAGCGTTCGTTGACCCGCAGCAGCTTCAGATCGGTGCCGAACAGGGTGAAGCCCATGGGAGATTGACCGAAAACGGCCTGCGAGGCGGCGAGGTCGGTCTCGATGCCGCGCAGCGCCCGTACGTCGACCACCAGGCAGACCGCGGCGCGCTCGCCGCTCTCCGTCTCGGAGGGCATCACATAGATCTCGGCGAGCCCTTCGGTGTCGCCGTCGGGTTCCCTGCGGTAGGGCACCAGGCCGGTCCATTCGCGGCCGTCGAGGATCTCGGACACCTTGCGGCGGCCGGTCTCGCGCAGTTCGTTCGGGACGAACGCCGCTACGGGGTCCTTGCCCAGGGCGTAGCGGGCCGGGATGCCGAGCATGTCGGCGGCGCGCTCGCTCCACTGGTCGATCCGTCCGTCGGGCCCCAGCGAGAAGGAGGCGACGCGGATGTAGTCGTAGATCGATCCGGGCCGGCTGCTCTGCCAGACGGGTACGCCGTGCAGGCCGGGCGCATGCCGGTGCCTGCCTGGGTCGCCGGGGCCGTCCGCACCACCCTGGTCCTCGGTCTGCGCGGGTTCTGCCCCGCCACGTGACATCTCGCTCACGAGCCCCGTCCCCTCCAGCTCATCGTGCCCGGACCGGACCAGCCTGAGTATCCAGCACCCCGGCTATCCGGAACACGGTCTTCACGATCACAGCACAGTCTCGATCGCAGGCCATCTACAGAATGTCGATGAAATGGCAACGATCAGGACTCCACATGTCTCCTAACCAGCCACGGACAGCTCGAACCACACTGTCTTGCCACTCTTTCCCCGCCGGGTGCCCCAGCGTCGCGAACTGCACGCCACCAGCTGCAATCCGCGGCCGCCTTCGTCGTCGGGGGCGGCGGTGCGTTCCTGTGGCGGGTCGGGCAGGGGGTCGGAGACCTCGACGAGGAGTGCGCTGCCGCTGAGCAGCACCATCCGGACGCCGATGGGGCCGGTGGCATGGCGCAGGGAGTTGGTGACGAGTTCGCTGACGAGCAGGACGGCCACGTCGACGGCGCCGTTCAGGCCCCAGTCGGCGAGCGTCTGACGGACCCTGGAGCGGGCGGTGCGCACCGCGCCGGGGTCGGCCGGAAAGCTCCATTCGGCAATGGGTGAGCCGGGGACCACGCCGCGCCTGCGGACCTTGGGGGAGGGCGACTCCGGGACCCCTGCCGCTGCGCTGTCGCTCACGCCGATCACTTCCCAGCCTGACGGGATCCCCGTTGATGCGCCTGCTTTATACCTGCTCTGCCGGGGTTAATCAGGACATACCCGGTATCGGGACCCAAGTATCGCCTTCAACCGTGCACTGTGGCACAAATGGCGCATCTTGGCGCGGCGAGCGGACCGGGGCCGTGGGGTGGGTATCGTCGCGCGCTCCGCCCGTCCCCTGCACGCCGCTGCGGGCGCACGCCGTGTTTGCGGCCGCGCACGCCGAACCGGGCAGCGCGCGCGGTTACGGCAGCGCGCTCCGCTGCCGTACGGGCGTCGCCGACAGCCGGCGCATCGCCTCGGCGACGGCCGGGCGGTCCTGGTCGAGCCAGTCGACGTGCTGCTCCTCCGAGGGCCGCAGCCAGCGCAGCTCGTCGTGATCCTGGAGCGGGCGCGGTTCGCCCGACAGCAGCCGGGCCGTCCACACCTGGAGTACATAGCCCGGCCGCAGCACCCACTCGCCCGGGATCCGCTCCAGGGCCGCCGCCTCGACGCCCAGCTCCTCGCGCAGCTCGCGTACCAGCGCCTGCTCGGGCGTCTCGCCGTCCTCCACCTTGCCGCCGGGCAGCTCCCAACGGCCTGCCAGGGCGGGCGGTGCACTGCGCCGCGCGGCCAGCAGCCGTCCCCGGTCGCACACCGCTGCACCCACCACTACGCGCACGGTCGTCATGCGCCGCAGCCTACGTCCCCCGCCGTCGTCCCGCTCCCCCTTCGCCGCCCCTCAGGTCATCGCCCGGCCCACCTTCTCCACCACGTAAAGCTGCTGGTGGCCCCGGGTGTCCAGTCGATCGGCCACTCGTTCCGCCTCCGCGCGGGTGGCATAACGGCCGACGCGATAGCGGTTGCCACCTTCGTCCTGGCGGATGACGAGCCAGGGCAGTACGGCCCCACTGTCGGTCATTGCGCCCCTCCGTCCGCCGTGCACTGCGCCGTCATGCACCCCTCCTGTGCTGATGCCGAAATCGCAATCCGCATATGCCCGAGCGTACGCCCGACCTTTACGCACCGCATACGGATTTGCACAAAGAGATACCGAACCGGCCACCCGCGGCCCCCGGGAACCGGGAGCGGCCGCGAGTGGCCGGTGAGAAGCGGGGGAAGTACGGGGCCTCAGGCGCCGACGGGAGCCTTCTCCGCGGTGTCGTCCTGGGCCGGGCGGTCCGCCGCCGCCTCGTCCGCCCGCAGCTCCGCCTCGGCCTGCAGGAGCGAGGGGTTACGCCATGCGCTGCGCACGCCCCAGTAGTAGAACGCCAGACCCAGCGCCGCGACCAGGGCAAGGTCGACGCCCTCCGGGACATAGCCCTTGCCGCCGAACTCCTTGCCGCCCGCGTACGACACGGCGGCCATGATCAGCAGGTAGGCGACCATCCAGGCGCCGGCCTTGAGGTGCGGGCGCAGATCGGCCCACGGCTTGCGGCCCTGGGTGAGCGGCTTGCCGATCTCGTACCAGGCCCACACGGGCAGCCCGACGGCCATGATCAGGATGACCTTGCCGGTCAGCGGCCAGCGGCCCCAGTACAGCACCAGCGAGCCGAAGACCATCGCGACCGGCGCGATGACGGGCATCGCGCGCAGCTTGACCGGGCGCGTGAGGTCCGGCGAGATGCGGCGCAGCGACATCACGGCAACCGGGCCGGTGATGTACGAGATGACCGTGGCGATCGAGACGATCTCGGCGAGCGAGCCCCAGCCACGGAAGACCGCGAGGAAGAGGAACGCGATGGCGAGGTTGAGCAGCAGCGCCGGACGCGGCACACCGGTCTTCTTGTCCACCTTGCCGAAGACGCCGGGCAGGTGACCGTTCTCCTGCACGCCGTGGATCATGCGCGAGGTGGTGGCCGCGTAGATCATGCCCGTACCGGACGGCGAGACGAACGCGTCCGCGTACAGCAGCAGGGCCAGCCAGTTCAGGCCCCAGGCGACGGCGAGGTCGGCGAGCGGGGAGTTGAAGTTGAGCCCGGCCCAGCCGCCGCCGGAGGCCAGCTTGTCGCCCGGCACCGCCATCAGGAACGCCACCTGGAGGGCGACGTAGATGACCAGCGCGATGATGATCGAGGAGATGACGGCCTTGGGCAGGGACTTGCCCGGGTTGCGCGCCTCGCCGGCGAGGTTCAGCGGGGACTGGAAGCCGTTGTAGGCCCAGACGATGCCGGAGACGGCGACAGCGGTGAAGACCGAGCTCCAGCCGTTGGGGGTGAAGCCGCCGTGGTGGGCGATGTTGCCGGTGTCGAAGTGCGCGAACATCAGCGCGGCCGCGGTCATCACCGGCACCACGACCTTGAACACCGTGATGGCGGTGTTGGTCTTGGCGAACAGCGAGATCGCGAACCAGTTCATGAAGAAGTAGAAGACCAGCAGGACGCTGGCGAGTGCGACGCCGGTGCCGGTCAGCTCCTTGCCGTCGTACAGGGCGTGCGCCCAGCCGAAGTCCCAGGAGCTCATGTACTGGACGGAGGCGGTCGCCTCACCCGGAATGACCGAGACGATGGCGATCCAGTTCGCCCAGGCCGCGAGGTATCCGGCGAGCGAGCCGTGCGAGTACTGGCCGTAGCGGACCATGCCGCCGGCCTTCGGGAACATCGCGCCGAGCTCGGAATAGGTGAGCGCGATCGTGAGCGCGACGAGCGCCCCGATGATCCAGGCCACGATCGCGGCCGGTCCGGCGATGGCCGCGGCCCGCTCGGCCCCGAAGAGCCAGCCCGACCCGATGATGGACCCGAGACCAGTGGCGGTCAGGGCGATGGTCCCGAGGGACCGGCGATAATTCGAATGCGAGCCCTGCTCCGCACCCTGCGTTTTCGTCGTGCTCACGTGCTGGTCTCCTGGTCTTCCCCGGTCCGTGCACAAACTTCGCCATCGTAAGAGCGAATCCGAAGATCGGTTGCCCTGTCGCAGGAAAAAGACCCGCCCAGTTGAGGCGTTGTGAGGTATCCAACACCGATATCCGGACCTCATTCGCGGGCGAAAGCGCGTAAATAGGACACGCGGGTGAGGAAATGCGGACCGTACGGGATCCGTTGTGCGGACGTACGGGACCCGTAGGGGCCTGCCGCTGCGGGATCGTGGACGACGGGCCCGCCGTCCGCAGCGGGCCCGCCGGCTACCTCACCGGCAGGTGATAGGTGACCCGGTGGCGGTCCGCGAGCGTGACGACATCGGCCGTCTCCACCGGGCAGCCACCCGCGAAGTACGTACGGGAGATGACCAGTACGGCATGCCCCGGCACCCCGCCCAGCGCCATGGCCTCCTCCGCCAGGCCCGGCCGCGCGCCGACCTCCTCCACGACGTTGTCCACCACGACGTCAATGGCCGCCATCCGCTCGACCACCCCGCGCCCCGCCAGCGGCCCCTCCTCCGGCAGCATCACGGGCGTGCGCCCGGTCACCTCGAGCGGCTCCCAGGAGGTGGAGAGCATCGACGGCTCCCCCTCGGCCCGGAAGAGATAGCGCGTCCGCATCACCCGGGCGCCCGCCGGGATCCGCAGCCGCGCCGCGACCGCCGAACCGGCGCCCTCCTGGCGGCTGCTGGACTCCCAGGTCCCCCGCACCCGCTCGTCGGTCTGCTCCTGGCGGAACGGCGTGGAGCAGGTGCCCGACTGATAGCCGGCGCGGGCGATACGGCGCGGCACGGGCTGCTCGCGTACATAGGTGCCCGACCCCGAGCGTCCCTCGACCAGCCCCTCGGCCATCAGGACCTTGCGCGCCTCCAGGGCGACGGTGTCCGAGACGCCGTACTCCTCGCGGATCCGGGCCTGGGAGGGGAGGCGGGTGTGCGGCGGCAGCAACCCGTCGACGATCTTCTGGCGCAGGTCGCCTGCGACACGGAGGTACGCGGGCTGCTCACCGAAAGGCACGTGCCCCTCCCAACAGCTTGACAGTCAGCAACAGCGTGGCAACCGCGCGTTCATGACCGCAACCTTGGGCCAAAGCTTGACGTGTGGCGAGGAGCCCCAGCTCAACCGGCGTCCCCACCCCCGCACAGCCGGGAATTCGGGCCGCGCCCCACCGCGCCTCCCGCGCTCCGCCCACCCCGCACGCCCCGCATACGCCCCCATACGCCCCCGCCCCCGGACCCGCACACGCATCCCGGGCCACCCGGTGCGCGCCTCCGCGGCATGGCACGATCGAACCGCGCCAACACGAACAAAGGAAGCAAAAGGAACAAAGGGAACAAAGGGAACGGACAGCTACCCATGCCCGACGAGCCCGGTTCGCCGCCCTCGCCGCCGTCGCCGCCCTCCCGTAAGGGCGACGAGCAGCGCCTCTCCGCCATGCCCGACACATGGCAGCGCGCGCTCGCCATCGTCGCCCACCCCGACGACCTCGAGTACGGGGCCGCGGCCGCCGTCGCCGAATGGACCGCCGCCGGGCGCGAGGTCACCTATCTCCTGGTCACCCGCGGCGAGGCCGGCATCGACGGGCTGGCGCCGGCCGTGTGCGCCGCGATCCGGGAGGGCGAGCAGCGGGCCGGGGCCGCGCACGTCGGCGTCCGTACCGTCGAGTTCCTCGACGGCCACCGGGACGGCGTCATCAAGGGCGGCACGGCGCTGCGCCGCGATCTTTCCGCGGCCATCCGCCGTCACCGCCCCGAGCTGCTGATCACCCTCAACCATCACGACACCTGGGGCGGGGTCCGGTGGAACACCCCCGACCACCGGGTCGTCGGCCGCGCCGTCCTGGACGCGGCGGACGACGCCGGCAACCGCTGGATCTTCCCCGAGCTCAAGGACGGCCAGGGGCTCGCCCCCTGGACGGGCGTCCGCTGGGTGGCCGTCGCGGGCTCCCCCTACCCCACACACGCCGCGGAGGTCGGCCCCGGCATCGCGCGGGCGGTGTCCTCACTGGCCGCACACGAGGCGTACATCAAGGGCCTGGGCGGCCCCGGCCAGGACCCGGCCGCCTACGCCCGCACCTTCATCGAGCAGATGGTCCGCGCGGGCGGCGAACGCTACCGGGGCCGCCCTGCCACCCTCTTCCAGCTCTTCCCGCGCTAGCGCGCACCGTGCGCGGCGACGAACCCCGACACCAACGCAACGATTTCCGCGGGCCGTTCGAGCAGCATCGCATGCGTCCCGTCGACGTCGGCGACCGTCACCCGCTCCTGCGTCCGTGCCAGTTCGTCGAGGTCGCGCCGCAGCCCCTGCGTATACGCGGCCATCAGCTCGTCGAACCAGGGCGGCACCCCCGGCACCGGCGGGTTGGGCCGCAGCGCGCGGGCGATCAGCAGCGGCCGGGTCACCCGCCGGTACAGCGCGAACAGGCCGAGCCCCGCCATCGCCTCCTGCAGCTCCCCCGCCCGCTCGCGCCCCGGCCGCAGGAACAGCCGCCCGTCCGCCGTCTCCCCCAGCGACCGCCGCACCCCCCTCTCCAGCAGGCCGTACGGGATCCCCAGCTCGGCGGCCATGGCGGCCTGATGGCCGAGCACCCCGGCCAGCGCCTCCGCCGCGAACGGCCGGCCGCCGGCGTCCTTGGCGAACTGCCGCGCCTCGGCCAGCCGTTGCCTCACATATGCCGTGCCGAGTCCCACGTACTGCTCGGCCCGCCCCATCCCGTGACCGTCAAGGTTCACCGCCGCCGGAGCCCCCCGCTCCAGGCACAGCGCGGCGATCATCCCGCCCAGCGAATGCCCGACGACGACGGCATCCGGTATCCCGTACGCCCCCAGCACGGCCGCCACGTCCTCGACGGCCACCTCGACCGTCCACGGCACCGCGCCGTCCCCCGACCGCCCGTGCCCCCGCAGATCCATCGCCACGACCCGGTGCCCCGCGGCCAGCAGCGGCGCGATTGGCTCCCAGTCCACCAGCGTCCGCCCCGCACCGTGCAGCAGCAGTACGGCGGGCCCCTCGCCCCCGTAATCCCGCACGGCCAGCTCCACGCCGTCGCCCGCGACACACACGCCCTCCGTCATTTCCTCAGCCATGCGAAAACACTAAGCCCGCAAAAACCGCCCCAATTCCTCCCCGCGGCCGATGCGTTCAGCCCCTCGCACGCCGCATAATGAATAAACCCCCTGCGGAACCGCCCCCCTTTTCCGGGAACGCCGAGGGCCGTGCCCCAAAGGAGAGGCACGGCCCGGTCAGCGGTGGCGCCAGGGCGCCGGATCGGTTGTTCCTTCGGCTACTTCTTCGCGCCGAAGACCACGGCCAGCACCTGCTTGCCCTTGTCGTAGGAAGCGGGCGCACGCACATAGTCGGAGCCCAGGTAGAGCCGGTCATTGGCGTAGAGCAGCTCGCGGTCGCTGTCGAACTGCGCCTCGGCCGCGAGGCCGGCGGCGGGGTTCTGCTGGACCTGGGTCTTCTTGTTCGAGGCGGGGTCGATCCGCCAGACCGCGCCGGCCTTCTCCGACACGTCGTCGGCCTCCTGGTAGGCGATCACCTGGCCGTCCTCGTCGACCCCGATCGGCAGCAGGCGGCCGTCCTCGGCCCCTTCGATCTTGCCGGTCTGCTTCCCCGTTTTGAGGCTGAACGCCACGATGTCGTTCTCGGCATCGGAGCTCGCGTCGAGCGGGTCCCTCGTCCCCAGATAGAGCGCGCCCGCCTTCTTGCTGACCGCGAGCTGGGAGCAACGGTCGGCCTCGTTGGCTGGGCACTCGGCCTCGTACTTCCCGTACTTCCCGCCCTTGGCACTGATCTTGGCGAGCAGCTTGCCCTGTGCCGCGCTGTCGTCGATCGACACGAACTCCGACACGCTGGAGCCGCCCTGCGCCTTACCGTCGTCGACGGCGACGACCAGCGGATCGACGGACACCACGTGTGCGGTCTCGGTGCCGGCCGGCAGCTTGTAGCTCGACTTCACCGCCCGCGTCCTGGGGTCGATCGTCTGGATGTCCACCTTGGGATGCTTGGTCTCACCGCAGTCCCGCACCGCGATCAGCTTGTCACCGCCGCCCGCGTACCCCGTGTCCTGGCACTTCTTGTCCGAGGGCTTCCACAGCGGTTTGCCGCCGACGGTCCAGGCCGCGGAGACGTTGGTGCCGGCCGCGGCGACGGTGCCGCCGCCGATGGTCACCTCGTCGAACATCTGGGACGAGGTGCCGTCGAGCGCCTGCTTGTGCCAGCGCATCTTCCCCGAGTTCAGATCGACCAGCCCGATCTCGGTGCAGACCGCGGGATCGTCCTTGTCATTCTTGAACACGACGCCGATCAGGCCGTCCGGGGTGGGCCGGGGCGACGACCAGCAGATTTCCCCGCCGAGCGGGACCGTCCACTGCGCCTTTCCGCCGTCCAGCGGATAGCCGACTATCTTTTTCAGATCGGCCTTGACGAAATTCTTTTTGGTCGCCCACATCCCCTTGGAGCCGGTCAGTTCGCTGACCTTGGCCATCGGCACCTGGCCGAGCATTTTCGCCTGGGGACCGGGCTTCTCCGCCCCGGCGCCGCCCTTCCCGCCGTCGCTTCCCCCGCCCTGGTCGCCCGAACTGCAGCCACTGACCACCAGCCCGGCCGCGAGCACCACACCACCGACGACCACCAAACGCGACCTGGACAAATCCATTTCTCCTTATACACGCGGACGCATGGCCCGACGTGGCCAAGCGATTTCCCAGCGATCAGATCCTTCCTTTTGCGCATCCGAATTTCAACTCGGAATTGCTGATCGTCAGGACATTTGAAATGTTCCGGAGATGATGTGGGGAAGGATCCGGCGAGGATTCCGGAGGAGGACGGTGAGGATTCCGGATTCCGAAAGGAAGGGAATCGGTGTCCGGGTATTTCTTGTCCGGGCGCGCGGCTCCGCAAACCCGGAGGACGGCGCCTGCGGTCAAGCGGGCCGGACCGATTCGAGAAGATCCACACAACGGCCCAGGAGGGCGACGAGCGCCTCCCGCTCCGGCTCGCTGAACTCGTCCGCGAGGGCCCGCTCGACCCGGATCGCCCGGGCGTCCGCGTCGGCCATGACGGCCTCGCCCTCCTCCGTGAGGCGGGTCTCCAGGATGTTCTTGTGCCACTCATGGGGGGTGCGCTCGATCAGGCCGCGCTCCTGGAGGTTCTTCAGCACGGTGTTCATGGTCGGCGGCGTCACCCCGCAGGCCCTGGCCAGCGCGGCGGCCGAGATCCCCGGGCTCTCGGAGAGGGACAGCAGCGCCGCGTACTGCGCGACGGTCAGGCCGGCGGGCTTGAGCGCCGCGTGCTTGGTCGCGTTGAGGGCCTGCTCGGCGCGCTTGAGATGGAAGCCGAGGCGCTCGGTGGCGGGCATGCGTGTCACCTGCGCATCGTAGCGGCCGTACAGTAATAAGTACCTTGACGATGATTAGAGTTCTAATTATCGTTCGTGCCCACTCATCTGATGCAGACAGAGAGGCACCATGCCCCGTTCCGTCAGGCACCACCCGCTGACCGGCGCCGCCGCGCTGGCCCTGACCGCCGCCCTCGCCCTGCCCGGCGCCGCGGTGGCGCAGTCCGCCGCTCCCGCCGCGCAGCCCCGGACCGACGCCCAGACGCAGGCGCGCATCCACGCGGCCTACGCACTGCCCGGCGACCGGGTCTACCCGGAAGGCATCGCCGCCGACCCCCGCACCGGGGAGCTCTACGTGGGCTCGTACGCCACCGGGGCGGTCTACCGGATCACCCCCGGCCACCGCACTGCGAAGGTCTTCCTGCCCGCCGGCACGGACGGCCGCGCCACCGCCAACGGCCTGAAGGTGGACCGCGCCGGGCGGCTGTGGGTCATCGACTCCACGGCGGGTGTCTCGGTCTACGACATCCGCGGGCGCAGGCTGCTCGCCCGCTTCGACTCGCCCGGCGAGAAGTCGTTCATCAATGACCTTGCCCTCGCCCCCGACGGCAGCGCCTACCTCACCGACAGCGTCCGCGCCGTGATCTACCGCGTCACCCCGTCCCAGCTGGCGCGCGCCGCGGCAGACGGCGGACGCGCCGCTCTGACCCCGCGTTACGACCTCTCCGGCGCCGCCGATCCGCACGCGCCCGGCACCCTCGCCCTCAACGGCATCGCCGCCGACCCGTCGGGGCGCTACCTGCTGACCGTCGACATGACCGGCGGCGGCCTCTACCGCGTCGACCTCACCTCCGGCGGCATCCGCCAGGTCGCCCTGCACGGCGGCGACTTGAAGCACGGCGACGGCCTCGAGCTGCGCCACCACACGCTCTGGGTGGCGCACAACGCCAGCAATACGATCAGCCGCTGGCGCCTCTCCGACGACGGCACCCGGGCCCGCGTGGAACGCCGCGTCACCGACGAGGCGCTGCAGGTCCCCACGACCCTGGTCCGCCAGGGCGGACGCACTCTGGTGGTCCGCTCACAGTTCGACAAGGGCGGCCCGATGGGCCCGGGGACGCCGCAGACTCCCTTCACCGTCGCGGCCGTCGACGGGATCTGACCGCCACGACCGGCCTCCGCCGTAACGCGGCGCAGGGCCGGGCTCCCGGCGGAGTCCGGCCCTGCGGCTGCGTAGGCGCGACGCCGGGGCTACGACCGGCGCCGGGGTTTGCCGCGCTTGCCGCCCTTGGGGCCACCGGAACCGCCCCGCGCGCTCTTGCCCGTCGGCTTGCCGGCCGCGGGCTTCCGCCGTGCGCCGCCCGCCTCGGAGCGCTGGGATTTCGGCTGTGCCGCGGCCGGCGTGCGCCCTCGTGAGCTGTTGACGGTCCGTCCGCGGACGATCCCGATGAAGTCCTCCACCAGGTCGGTGGTCGCCTCCTCCGGCCACGACAGCGCGACGCGCGACTGGGGGGCGTCCGTGACCGGCCGGTAGGTCAGGTCCTTGCGATGGTGCAGGCGGGCGAGCGACTGCGGGACGACGAGGAGCCCCGCCCCTGCCGCCACCAGCTCGATGGCGTCCGCCGTCGTGGCGGGCCGCTCGATCGCCGGCCGTCCCGGCAGACGCTCCCAGTCGAGGGTGTCGTCGAGGGGATGCAGCACGACGTCGTCGGCCAGGTCCTCGGTGGCCACCTCGTCGACCGCCGCGACGAGGTGGTCCTTCGGGACCACGACCACCGTCGTCTCGGTGTAGAGGGGGATCGCACTGAGGTCCGTCCGGTCGATCGGCAACCGCACGAAACCCGCGTCGGCACCGCGGCCCCGCAACATGTCGGACGCTTCGGCGGCGGACACGGCGATGAGGTTCAGGGGGATGCCGGGCAGCCGCTCGTTCCAGATCCGCACCCACTTGGCGGGCGTCACCCCCGGGACATACGCGAGCCGGAACGATGGAGGTACTGCCGAGCCTGTCACCCGGCCAGGTTATCCGGTCGTGGTCGGAGGTAGCGCACACGCTCGATACCCTTGACCCCATGACGTCGCACAAGACCGCCCAGACGATGAAGCCCGCAACGGCGGCGAAGAAGCTGGGTGTGTACCTCGAGGCCACCCCCGCAGAGTTCCAGGAGGGTGTCGTCTCGCGCAGCGAGCTGAACGCGCTGCAGGCCGAACCGCCGGAGTGGCTGCAGGAACTGCGACGCAACGGCCCGCACCCCCGACCGGTCGTCGCGGCGAAGCTGGGCATCTCCATCTCAGGCCTCGCGCGTGGCGGGATCACCGACCCCCTCACCACCGAGCAGATCGACGCCTTGAAGACGGACGACCCCGAGTGGCTGCGGAAGGAACGCGCCACCCAGGCCGAGGTCCGCAAGGAAGCGGTACGCATCAAGGAGAAGAAGGAAGCCCGGGCCCAGCCCGACGGTGAGTAGCACCAGCGGGCACACGCATGGCAGAAGGGGCCGGCTCCGGGAGGAGCCGGCCCCTTCTGCCATGCACCAAGAGGACCAAAGTCGCCGAGCGGCCGGAGCAACGTCGAGTACGCGTGCGGAAGGTTTCTGCAGGGGCGAACACGGGGCGCGCAACAGTGTGGAACCCCCCAGATGACTACTGCTAGTGTGCGGCCAGTCACAGTAGGCAATCAGGCCTCTATGTACAGGCAATGAAGGACCGAGGGTTCCATGCGCAAGCTTCAGCATGTCGTGATCGTCGCCGCAGCGGCCGGCGGTCTGTCAGCCATCACTGCCGGTGCCGGCGCCGGTGCCGCCTTCGCCCACGGCGGGCACGGCGGGCACGGGGTCAAGGACCTCTACCGTCCGTACCAGGAGTGCAGCCCGCAGACCTTTGCCGAGGGCAATCTCCCGGTCGGCGTGCTCGGTCTCGGCCAGAACTTCGACACCACCTGCGGCCAGTTCAACCACGCCTTCGGCAGGTAAGACCGGCGGGGTGGCCACACGCGCCGCGCGCCGCGGGCTCTTCGGGGATCACCCCCGAAGAGCCCGTTCGCATGAGGCATGACCGAACGGTCGCCGACGGTGCGGTTGACCCCCTCGCGACGGTCCCGAAATCCGGGCGCGCCGCCAAGTTGTTGCGGGTATTTCGTATTAGCTTGCCGTAACTGTACGAAGTCGATCACTCACTGATCGAATCCGCTCAATCTACCGGAGACAACATGCGCAAGATTCACAAGGCTGCCGTCGTAGCAGCCGCCCTCGGCAGTATCGGCATCCTCGGCGCCGGCACCGCTTACGCCGGCGGTGGTGGCGTCGGAGTCGGACAGGGCAGCTCGTGCCGGTCGCACGACCTGAACGTCGACGTCCTCGGCGAGGTCGGCGTCCTCGACGGCGTGCTGGGCAACGCGCTCAACGGCGAAGGTGCCGCGGGCGCACAGTCCACCCCGATCGGCTCGAGCATGGGCTGCAACAACAGCGCCTTCGGCGGCGGCGGCAAGTAACGGAAATGGGTCCCGGTGTCCTGGCCACGTGCCCGGCGCCGGGGCCCCTTTTTCGACCTTCTCAGAGCCCTGGGCGCGGGCCGGTTCGCGGTGCCTGCCGCCCGGGCATCGATCACAAAGGAAACCCACAGCACATGTTCAGTCGGAACAAGCTCGCAGCCGCCTCGGGGCTCCTGGGCGGCCTCGTCATGATCTGCGCCGGCGCCACGGAGGCGTACGCAGGAGGGTCCGCGGGCACCTGCGCCCGCGACACCCAGGGCAACATCACCTGCATGCAAAGAAACGGCGGCGGCACCGGTGACGACGGCGGATTCGCCCTCCACCAGGCGCAGGACTGCCTGTCGACGAAGCCCCTGTCGTTGCCCGCGGGCGGCCTGCTGAACAAGGGGGCGATGCACATCGGGCCCTCCGTGAACTGCTCCAACTCGAACTCGGCACCGCCGGTCGAGGGCCTCGAGGCGCCCGCATTCGGGACCGAGCCCCTGAAGCAGTGATACGCGTCTGCGACGGGCTGCGTCCGGGGCAGGTGGCCTGCGCGGCAGGCCCGGCAGACCCCTGCGCCTCGTCGGCCGCTTCCCCCTTCCCTTCTTTCCCTTGACATGGATGAAGGCTCAGAGAGCGCCCTTCCGAACGGTGGGTGGCCGGGCCGGGTCGATCCCGGTCCGGCCATCCGCCGTTTGCCTGACCGCAGGAGCCGGGCGCGGCGATCCGGGACAGGGGCCCTCCGGCGGCCCGGGTGGCGCGGCCGCGGCTTCGGTGGGCCGTCGCGGCGCCTCACCCTGCCGGATGCCACCGGGTGCGCATGGAGAGAAGCTCTGCTGATGATGTCGGCATGGGGCTTCAAGCACGCACCAGACGCGAGCCGGTAGGCGCAGGCCGAGATGTCATCAGACCTGAGGAAGCGCAGGGGACCACCCCGTGCCCAGAGGATGCGGTGGACCCCTGCGGTCCCTCGAAAGCGGTCGGCACGGTCTTCGTCAGCGGTATGCACAGTGGCCCGAACCCCTCACCAGGGTTGAGCGTGGCCCGCTCGTTGCGTCTCGCCCGGCCCGATCTCCGGATCGTCGGCCTGGACTATTCGCGGGAGAGTTCGGGACTGCACTCGGAGCTCCTGGACGACCTGGTCTGTCTCCCCGCGTGGCGCGAGGCGCATCTGGCCACGTGGATCGACCAGATGGGCCGCCTTCTGGAGCCCGACGACGCGGTCCTGATCCCCTGCCTGGATCTGGAGGTCCGGCTGCTGGCGCGTGAACTCGGGTCCCACGACCGGATTCTGGGGCCCCCGAAGACAGCGCTGGAGCTGGTGTGCAAACCCCCTGCCGAAGCGGCGGAACGGCTCGGCCTGAGCACGGCGACGCACGAGACCGACACCAGCTGGCCGGCCGTCGACCAATTCATCCGCCGGTCCCCTTACGGGGCGTGGGTGAAGGGCCAGCACTACGACGCGTACCGGGCCTACACCGCCGGGGCCGCGCTGGCCCTGGGCGATGTCGTCCAGCGGACATGGGGCGGCGACTGGCATCTGGAGGCGCATGTGGCCGGCCAGGAGTGCAGCATCACGTTCTGTGCCCTGGACGGCCGGCTCCTCGACGCGGTCTTCATCACGAAGGCGATGGTCACGACCGAGGGCAAGACCTGGGCCGGTGAAGTCACCGAGCTGGACGGGACGCTGCACGACCGTCTGGCGGACCTGGTCGCCGACGCCCAGTGGACCGGTGGCGGTGAGCTAGAACTCATCCGCAGCTGGAGCGGCGAACTCACCCTCATGGAGATCAACCCGCGCTTTCCCGCCTGGATCCACGGTGCCTCCGTGTGCGGCGCCAACCTGCCCGCCGCGCTGGTCATGGGACAGGGCGCCGACCCCGGCAGACTCCTCACGCCGGGCTTCACCCGTGTGGTGGAGGAGATCCCGGTACACCCGGACCTCGGCATCACCCCCATCGCCTGGGTCGCGGGCGGGGTCTCCCGTCCGGGTGACAAACGCCATTCAGGGATGCCGTCGCTGGGCCAGCGGTGTCTGGTCCCGCCCGACGAGGCCGAGGTGACCGAGGAGCCGATCGTGAACCGCCCGGCATCCGCCGCACACATGGGCGGAACGACCGCAGACGTGAGGGAGACGGACACCCACACGGGAGGGCCGGCCGCACACCCCAGTGGCTTCGAGGAACTGCTCGATCCCCCCGGGAGCGCGGCCACTCCGCGCAGACACCTCCTCCTCCCCCTGTTCACCGAGCAGGTCCGGGCCCTGCGGCAGGAGGTCGAGGGGCTCGGCCGGGTAGTTCTCGCACACAGCGTGAAGACCTGTCCCCACCCCGCCGTACTGCAGGAGGCCGCCCGGCTCGGCATGGCCGCCGAGGCGATCAGCCTGGGCGAACTCGAAGCGGCCGAGCGGCACGGCCTGACGGCCGAACAGGCGATCCTCAACGGGCCCGCGAAGTGGTGGCCCGCCACCGACCGCGTACGGTGCTTCGCCTTCTTCGTCGACTCCGTGGCGGAACTGAGCAGACTCCACACCCTGCTGGACAGCGGCTTCCAGCTGGAGGCCGAGGTCGTCGGGGTCCGCGTCGCGCCCGCCGGGCTCGTCAGCCGCTTCGGCGTCCCGTTGCACGAGCGCGACACCATGGCGGAGACGTCCCGGCTGCTCGGCTCTCTCGCCGAGCGCCTCGGGGCCGGATGGGGGCTGCACTTCCACTTCGCCCAGAGCGTCCTGGGCGCGGCGCGCTGGCAGCGCGAATGCGTGACGGCGCTCAGCGCGGCCGATCCGCTGGCGGACCAGCTGGGCGGACCCCCGGCCGTGGTGGACATCGGCGGCGGGTGGCATGTCGACGACCTGCCCTACCTTCGCGCCTCGCTGGAGCACGTGCTCGCGCACGGTCCCGCCGTCGCACGTGAGGGGGATCCCCTGCTGGTGATGGAGCCGGGCAAGCTTCTCACCCAGCCGTCGGCCGCCGTCGTGACACAGGTCCTGGCGCGCCGGACATCCCACCGCGGCGTCGACATCGTCGTCGACGCGGCCGAGGGCGACATGCCGGAGGCGCCGTTCCATCCACACCCGGTGGCCCGGTTCGACGGCTCCCGCTGGGTGCCACTGGGGCCCGGCCCGAACTGGATTCTGGGCAGGTCCTGCATGGAGCACGACGTGCTCTCGGTCCGGCTGGACCTGACCGACGTCCGGGAGGGAGACCACCTCGCCTTCGGCATGTGCGGCGGGTACGACACCTCGATGGCCTACGAATTCGGGCGCGGGACCGCGCCGCGGGAATTGGGGCAGCCATGAGCGGTCTGAGCACAGACCTCAAGCGCTTCGACCGGATCGGCCTGTCCCGGGTGTCCAGTCACGCGAAGCCGTGCTGCGGGATGGTCAGACACGGTGTATTCGCCCGGCTCACGCACTTCGGGGACACCGGGACCGCGCTCGCCGCCATCCCCGGGCTCTTCCAATGGGGGCCCGTGCAGTGGCCGACGTACTGGTGCGACCTGATGGACCACGGTGACCTCATCGGCGACTGCGGGGTGCACGCCGATGTGGCGGCGACGCTCCTCGCCCACAAGTCCGTACCCCACTCGCGCGCCCGCGCCGCGGTGCTGACCCCGCCGCTGGCCCCCGAACACTGGCGGGCCGTCTGGAACGAGGCGCAGGTCGCCGACGCGTGGATCGGGCGGATGGCGGTGCACCACGAGGTGCTCCGGGTCGGGAACCGCTGGTGGGATCCGAGCGACGCCCGCTGGTTCTCGGGGCCGGGGGGACACACCGGGAGCGGTCGCGTCCTCGCCATCCGCGAGGAGGGCGGGCAGTGGCAGCTCGCCCCCGACGTATCGGCCCCGCCGTACGCCGCCGCACCGTCGACACACATCACGCCGCCGACGCCTCACGTCCTGCCGTCGACCCACGTCCTGCCGCAAGGCGTCCTGCCGTAGGGCCGGACGCGGTGGTGCGCCGCGGTCTGTGCGCTGTGGTCCCCATCTCCCGCAGCGGGCGTGGCAGCGGCGCACCCGGACCGCCTAGGAGACACCGTGATCACTCCCGACGCATTGAAGCCGGCCGCGCCCGACACCGAGGCGGAGGCCGCCGGGCTCCCCGGTCCGGTCCACCTCATGGCGCAGCTGGTCCGCAGCTTCGGCCAGCTCAGCCTGCTGACGAATGTCTGGACCGGCGTCCTGTTCATGCTCGCGGTCTTCGTGGGCAACTGGCAGACGGGCGTCTTCGGGCTGCTGGGCGCCGTGGTCTCCACCGCCACCGCGTACGCCCTGGGCGTCGACAGGGGCACCATCGACCTGGGAACACAAGGCTTCAGCGGCTGCCTGACCGGCATCGCCCTGTACATCTTCCTGGGCCCCCAGCCCTCGACGTACCTGCTGACCATCGGCGGCGCCGTCGTCTGCGTGCTGGCGGTCTCGGCGCTGACGACCTTGCTGGCGCCCTGGCGGCTGCCGGTGCTGACCTCGCCGTTCTGTGTGGTTGTCGGGGTGGTACTGGTGGCGGCCTCCGCCTTCACCCGGATCTGGCCCGGCGGCAGCCCCGCGGCCCTGCCGATCGCCGCCACTCCCGGCATCGAGTACACCTGGACCGATCTGTGGCACGGGTTCTTCGCCAACGTCTCCCAGGTCGGCCTGTCGGCGCACTGGTACGTCGGCGCGATCATGCTGGTGGGGCTCTTCATCGGCGGGATCCGCTATGGGCTGGCCGCCGTCGTGGGCAGCGCCGTGGCGGTGCTGCTGTCCTGGGCCCTGGGCGCCCCGCCGGGTGCGGTCGCCACGGGTGTCTACGGCTACAACGGGGTCCTCGTGGCCATCGCCCTGGGCACCCTCTTCCTGGCGAGGGCGGTGACGACGGCGCTCTACACCGTGGTGGGTGTGGCCGTGGCGACGGTGCTGACGGCCGCCCTGAACGCCTACTTCGCCCCGTTCGGCGGACGTACCCTCAGCTGGCCCTTCATCGTCACCACCTGGCTGTTCCTCGCCGCGGCCACCACCTTCCCCAGGATCCGTCGCACCACCTGACCTGCCACCACATCCGGTGCGCGGCGCCCGGCGGCCCTACGGGCGGCCGGGCGCCGCCCTGACCGCGATCATGAGATTCGGCGCGTCGCCGAGCGGACGAGAGATATTTCTTATTAACCTCTCGTAACTGTACGCAGTTGATCTGTTACAGATCGCATCCGCTCAATCCACCGGAGATGAAATGCGCAAGCTTCACAAGGCTGTCGTTGTGGTGGCCGTCCTCGGCAGCGTCGGCCTCCTCGGCGCCGGCTCCGCCTCCGCCGAAGGCGGCAAGTACGGCGGCGGCAAGCACGGCGACTCATGGACCGTCAAGCAGGGCAACTCGTGTCGGTCGCACGACCTGAACGTTGACGTCCTCGGCGAGGTCGGCGTCCTCGACGGCGTGCTGGGCAACGCACTCGGCGGCGAGGGCGCCGCGGGCGCACAGTCCACCCCGATCGGCTCGAGCATGGGCTGCAACACCAGCGTCGGCAGCGGCGGCGGCGGCGACAAGTAAGAGAAACGGGGTCCCGGCACCGAGCTTGTGGCTCGGCGCCGGGACCCCTTTCGGCTACCTGGGCGGCTGCCCGGTGCTCAGTGGGCGCCGTTGTTGCAGCCCAGGCTCGAGCCCATGCGGGTGGGCTGCGAACCCGGGGAGCCCTCACCGTTGAGCAGGTTGCCCGCCAGGCCGTTGACGGCCCCGACATTTCCCAGGACGTCGACGTTCATGTCGTGCGTCCTGCACGAGGTGTGCTGCGTGCTGATGCTGTCGTGGGCGCCCGCCTCGCCGTGAGCGTAGGCGGTTCCGGCGGCGAGGGAGCCGACGCTGCCGAGGACGGCGCCCAGGACGGCAGCCTTCTGAAGCTTGCGCATTACTTCTCCGTTGAGTGAGCGGTGCGATCTGCACCAGATCGAGTTCTGACAACTACGAGCGGCCGACAGGAACCGATAGGAAATGCCCCGCACCGCTCGGCACGGCAGACCTGCGAGGACCCGGCGGTTGCCGCCGCCCCACTGCGGCGGCTCGCGCCGGCTGCGCACAGCGTTCGACGGCGGCCAGAAGTGGCCCCGCCTCCGCCGTTCCTGCACCCAGGGGGCCGTCCTTGCACGGTCAGTAAATTCGGGGCAGGTCAAGCTGCCCCACCGGAGGCGCCGCGAGCTGCCCGAGCCCAAGCCGGGAAGCCTGCGGGACGCCCGGGCTGACCAGCGGGTTGACCAGCGGGTTCACCTGCGGGTTGACCTGCGGGTTGACCTGGGGGCCGACCTGCGGAACGGACTGCGGCTGGACGACCTGCGGGACGACGACCTCCGGGGCGACGTGCGGGGTGACCTGCGGCGCCGCCTGAGGGGCCACCTGCGGGACGACCGGAGGCGCCTGCTGCGGCGCGGGGGCCGGAGCAGGTGCCTGCTGCGGCGCAGCCTGCTGCTGCTCCTGCTGCGGAGCACCATGCGAGGCGGAAGCATGCGCGGCGCCCTGCGAAGAGGCCCATGCAGTGGTGTGCGGGCCGCTCTGCTGCGGAGCGGCGGCCTGCGGGGCGGGGGCCGGAGGGGCAGCCGGCTGGGGCGCGGGAGCCGGAGGAGCGGCCTGCGGGGCGGGGGCCGGAGGGGCAGCCGGCTGCGGCGCAGGAGCCGGAGCCGGTGCCGGGGCATAAGCCGGCTGCGGAGCGGGAGCCGGAGCGGCAGCCGGCTGCGGCGCAGGAGCCGGAGCCGGTGCCGGGGCATAAGCCGGCTGCGGAGCGGGAGCCGGAGCAGCAGCCGGCTGCGGCGCGTACTGCTGCGGAGCAACGGGCGGGGCGGCACCGTTGTACCCGACGGGAGCGTCGGCATGGCTGACGCCGACACCGATGGCGGAGAAACCGCCGGCCGCTGCGACGACGAGCATGGCCTGGTGAAGCTTGCGCATGGAACCCTCGGCCCTTCATTACCTGTACATGGAAATCTGAATTACTTATTGCGTCTTGTGCGCGCCAACAGTGCTAATCCTGGGGTTTCACACCCTGCGCACCCCCGTGTCGGACCACGTGAATGCCTCCCGCAAGCCCACTACGGCACCCGCTTCGCCGCTTTCCACGCCCCTCGAAGTCGACAGCGGATCCCATCGCCTCTCCTCCGATTCGCGTCGGACAACATTGCCGGCGCGGCCGCCGCGGGCCGCCCCCGGCACCAGGGCGGAGCATTTCCCGGCGGCAGCCAACGGGCCCATTCGCTGTTCTCTCCCAGCGGGCAACGAGATTTCCCCTGGTCCGGTCACGGGAGCCGAAGCGCCGTCACCCATTTGCCACCGTGCGGATTATCGGGATATCGGTGGCGGCGTATCCGAAATGGCGCGACGGACCCGCCCGACCCGCACTTGCGAGCGCAACTCAGTCCGCGTGATGTCGTATGGCCGTCGGCAAGCCGCGCCCCGTGCGTTTTTCTCGCGGTCGTGCGTTCAGGTGACCGCTTGGCGTGGACGCCGGAACCTGCCCCGCACGGGTGGAAGGGTGGCCCGCGCAAGGAACACGCCCATGACACGAAGGAAGCAGGAGCCGCTGTGCGCCATGCACTCGCCACCGTGCTGGGAGCCCTCGCTCTCACCGGGGCCCTCTCGATCCCTGCCCACGCCAACGGCCCCACCCCGGACCCCGTCACCGGCGTCCTCGGCATCCCCCTCAAGGCCAACTCCGCCATCGGTCCGCTGCACATCGGTCAGCTGCCGCTGTTCGAGCTCCCCCGCAACTGATCGTGGCCCCGCTGCGCCGGCCGCGGGGACGGACGGGCCCGTAGCGCGGGGTGGGTGATGCGGACGGCGACGAAAAACCCGTCGCAACCCGCACCCCCCGGCCCAACTGCGGCGCTCATGGATGCCTCATGAATCCTTCGTGACGGTGCATCGGATATCCCGACGGTTCAAGGCCCGCTCGGCCTCGACCGCCCCTGAAGCGATCACCGTTGAAAATTTCTCCATAAAACCGGAATTGATGTCTCTGCTCAGCCGAGTGGGTGTATGCACCAGGCTGAAAGAGTGATCGAAATGCCGGATTCGTGGCCTACCCACTTCGGTCTCGTTGTGTCTTGCGCGGTCCGCGGGCGTGACCGCACTGCCACGAAGGAGAAACGTGATCAAGAAGGTCATCGCCGCTTCGGCTGCTGCCGGCGGCCTGCTACTCGCGAGCGCGGGCACGACCCTCGCCGACAGCGGTGCCCGGGGCGCTGCCGTCGGCTCCCCCGGCGTCCTGTCCGGCAACCTGGTCCAGGTACCCGTCCACATCCCGGCCAACGTCTGCGGCAACACGGTCGACGTCGTCGGAGTGTTCAACCCCGCCATCGGCAACACCTGCGTCAATGTCGATCACCGTCACCACGGCCACGGCAAGGGCGGAGCCCAGGCCAAGGGCGTGGCCGCGAAGTCCCCGGGAGTCCTGTCCGGGAACCTGGTGCAGCTTCCGGTGCATGTGCCGGTGAACGTCTGCGGCAACACGGCGGACGGGATCGGCGCGCTCAATGCCGCCTTTGGCAACGACTGCATCAACAGCGGGTCCAGCCACGCGCGGCACCACCACCAACAGAAGGATCACAAGCCGCAGGTGCGCCACAACAAGCCGTCGCACCAGCACCGTCAGCCGGCAACTCCGCGCCACCGCGCGTCGGTGCCTCCGGCCGCCACACCCTCGATCGGGCACCACCTCCGCCACCACGACGCGTCTCCCGCTCGCCCCCAGCTGGCGCAGACCGGTGCGGAGGAACGGCTCGGCATGGCGGCTGCGGCCAGTGCCGGGCTGTTGCTCGGTGGCGTCCTGCTCTACCGCCGGGGCCGCCGCGCAGGCGCCCAGGACTGAATGCAGGGAGTGACAGCGTCCGAAGCTGTCACTCCGTCATGTAGGGAGTGTGGGGTCCGGTCGCGATCGGACCCCACGCTCATGTGTCCTGTCAGGTTGCCCTGGCGAGGGCTTGGGTCGCGCGCCTGCCGTTCGACGCGCTCGATGATTGCGCTGCCGGTGACCGCCCGGCAGCGGTGTTGCAAGCCCACCAGGCCCGAACTCCCCTGCTGTCACAGCATTCTGGCGCCTGGCAGCGGGTCGGGCGGCGGTGGAACGTTGCGAACGGCGTCGACGCAGGCCGCCAAGCCGACCGAACAACGCCGTCGTCGTGTCTGATGCACCGTCAAGATCACTTGGTGTACCGGCATGGCCGTCAGACCCCGCCGCACGATCACTGCCGCCCACGGTTTCGGCATCCCTGCGGGCCGCCGCACTCACGCCACACCACCGCTCCCGACCGCTCCGTACCGCTCCGGCAAAAGCGAGTCCGCCAACACCCCAAATGATTTACGCCAGTCGGCAAATGGGTGACGGCGCTTCGGTTCCCGTGACCGGGCCAGGGGAAATCTCGTTGCCCGCTGGGAGAGAACAGTGCAGGAGCCCGTCGGGCGCTGCCGGGGAAATGCTCTTCCCTGGCGCCGGGGCGGCCCACGGCGGCCACGTCGACTGTTGTCCGACGCGAATTCAGAGGAGAGACGATGGGATCCGCCGTCGACTTCGAGGGGCGTGGGAAGCAGCGCAGCGGATGCCGTCGCGGGGGCTGCCGGAGACTTCTGCCGTGGTCCGACACGGGGGTGCGCAGGGTGTGAAACCCCAGAATTAGCACTGTTGGCGCGCACAAGACGCAATAAGTAATTCAGATTTCCATGTACAGGTAATGAAGGGCCGAGGGTTCCATGCGCAAGCTTCACCAGGTCGCGCTCGTCTTTGCGGCGGCCGGCGGTCTGTCCGCCATCGGTTCCGGGATCGGCAATGCCGACGCTCCCGTCGGGTACAACGGCGCCACCCCGCCCGCTGCTCCGCAGCCGGACACCCCCCAGAGCACCGCCTGGACCGCTTCGCAGGCCACTTCGCATGCTTCCGGCTCGCAGTCCGGTCCGCAGCAGTCCGCCGCCCCGCAGCAGACCGCTCCGCAGCAGACCGCCCCACAGGTCAACCCGCAGCTCAACCCACAGCTCAGCCCGCAACTCTCCCCGCAGCTCTCCCCGGAGGCCGCTCCGCAGGGCGCTCCGCAGGATCAGAACAACCTCTTCCGTCCGTACCAGGAGTGCAGTCCGCAGAGCCTGCTCGACGCCAACCTCCCGGTCGCGGTGCTCGCCGCCGCCGAGACCCGGGGCACCACCTGCACCCAGGCCAACACCCAGGCCAACGCCTTCGCCACCGCCAGGGGGTAAGCCCGCTGGGCCAACCACACACGATGCTCGCCGCGGGCCTTTCGAGGGTGATCTCTCGAAAGGCCCGTTCGCGTGCGGTGCGGTCGTACGAACGGGACGATCGCGGAATTCCGCGCGTCGATACCCGAGTTGCCAGAAACTTCCTATTAGCCTCCTGTAACTGCACGAAGTCGATCGCTCACCGATCGCATCCGATCAATCCACCGGAGATGACATGCGCAAGCTTCACAAGGCTGCCGTAGTGGCCGCCCTTCTCGGCAGCGTCGGCTTCCTCGGCGCCAGCACCGCCCACGCCGAGGGCGGAAAGTACGGCGGCGGGAAGGACGGTGGCCACTTCGACATCAAGCAGGGCAGCACGTGCCGCTCCCACGACCTGAACGTTGACATCCTCGGCGAGGTCGGGATCCTCGACGGCGTGCTGGGCAACGCGCTCGGCGGCGAGGGCGCCGCGGGCGCGCAGTCGACCAAGATGGGCTCATCCATGGGCTGCAACAACAGCGCGTTCTGAGCGCCGGTCGGCGGGTAGCCAACCGGAAAGGATCCCGGCACCGAGCTTATGGCTCGGTGCCGGGATTCGTTTGCGACCTTCTTCACGACTCCGGTTCCGGTGCCGAAGTCGGGTGACGGACGCATGAGGCAGTGGCGGCCCGGCCGCCGAAGTGTCGTGCCCGCCAGTGCTGTTGCCGGTCCCTCGCAGCGCGCTGGTGAGCGCCCTGGCCGGTGACACAGGCAGGCGCGGAGGCCAAGGCGAAGGCCTGCGCCGGCGGACAACGCCCCGGCTCGGCAGACACCGCTCGACGCAGGCCGCCCGGTCGGCCTGCCCGCCGCCCACGAGTCCTGGGGCTTCCGTCGCACCCAGGCAAAGGCTTTCACCGGTCCCGGACAGGGCTGTTGACGCGGAGCGCCTGCACCCGTTGTGGCCGGCCGGCGCCCTGAACTGCTCGGAGTGCGGGGCATTTGCCGGGCCGATGCCAGTTCCTGTCGGTCAGGGAAATGCGGCGCGTCGCCATGTGATTGCAGGATATTTCGCATTAGCCTCAGTAACTGAACGAAGTCGATCGGTAACTGATCGCATCCGCTCAATCTACCGGAGATAAAATGCTTAAGCTTCGCAAGGCTGCCGTAGTGGTCGCCGCCCTCGGCAGCGTCGCGCTCCTCGGTGCCGGCACCGCGTACGCCGACGGCGGGAAGGAAAGCGGGAAGAGCAGCACGGAGTTCGACATCAAGCAGGGCAGCTCCTGCAGGTCGCACGACACGAACGTCATCATCCTCGGCGAGGTCGGGATCGCGGACGGTCTGGGCGGCAACCTGCTCGGCGGCGAGGGCTCTCCGGGTGCGCAGTCCACCACGATGGGCTCAAGCATGGGTTGCAACAACGAGGCCTTCGACAAGTAAGGGAAAGGGGTCCCGGCGCCCGAGCACAGGCCCGGCACCGCGGCCCATCCTTCCGACCTTCGGCAGATCCCGGGCGATGACGTCCGTCCGATCCGCAGCCGGGCCGAAAGACCGCTGAACCAGCCTCTCGGGGAGGCCCGTTCAGCCTCTGGAGGCCCGGCAGGTCAGGCGACACCGGCACGGGAGAACCTGGTATCCCCGGGGCGACGGCGAGATTCACCGCCGTCGCCCCGGCGGCATGTGAGGGCCTCTCGGGCCGGCGGCAGGGCCTCTTCCCTCTGGACGTCGGCACACGGCGCCGCGACCACACCACGGGGCGAGGCCCTCAAGCGACGTTCCCGGTCCCGGCGTTACCAGCCCGCGCCGACCCGGCACGGCCTCCTGACCCCGGTTTTCGCGGCCTTCCCGTACGAGGCGGGCGGGCATGTACGGGTGGTTGACTCCGACTGTCCCGCCGGTCGGAACACATGGCGCGACATCGTCAACTGGGCAATTATCGTGGGAAGTTGGAGCAGTCCGAGGCCGGGATCCTGTACCGCAGCCGCTCGGTGATGCCGCGGTCGGCCGGGCGAGGGCCCGGCGGTTGCGCGGCCCTCGCTCCTGATGCCCCGCCCGAAGGCGTCCTCATCACGTCGCCGAGGAGTCCGTCGAAGATCTGCTCCCCCGCCACTCTCCCCTTGGCTGCCGCGTCATCCCCCGGCAGCGCGTGGCCACCGGAGCGTCCGAGCTCTGCGGTACGGGTCCTCGGCGATCACCAGCAGGGCGAACTCACGCACCACGGCGAACAGCTCAGCGGTGCCCTGGGATTGCCGCCGCGGCGGTGCCCTGCGGCTCCTTGGGCGCCATCGGGAAGGAGACCTTCCGGGCGCAGGCGATGGCCGACGGGGCGTTCGGGCGGCCGCGGGCCGCCATCAACTCCAGGCGGTCGTCGACCGGAGCGTGCACAGCGATGCCGCGGGGTGTCCACGCGGCATCGATGCGTCGTACCTGTCCCGGCGCCAGGCCGGTCCGGGTTCCTCGACGGGAGTCGGCATCCTGACGGGAACACGGGACCGCGGAAAAGTGGTGACCCGCGCAGCCGCCGCAACCGCCGCAGCCATCGCCCGCCTCGACGCGGGCGGGCCTCCTGGCGCGCTGATCAATCGTCAGCACCGGGCGCACGACCACGCGGCGCAAGGCGGAGGCGGGCAGGCCCTCACGAACGCCCGGCGCGGTGCCGCTTGCCGATGCGCGGGCCGGTCCGCATCTCCATGGCGCCGTGGTGCCGGGCCCGGGTCACCCTGGTCCGGCCATCCACCGTGTGCGCCTCAGTGCCCGAAGTGGGGGATCTTGACGCCCTTGGGCAGGTGCACCGTGTTGGAGCAGTTCACGACGGGCCCGATCTTGGTGGTGCCGCCCCAACTGTTCAGCAGACCGTTTTCGGGCCAGAGCACGCGCTGGCGGGAGATGGTCGAGCAGTCCTTCGCCTGCCGGATGACGTACCTGCCGTTTTTGCTCTTGTAGATGTGCTGGCCCTTGTAGACGCAGACGCGGTTGCCCACGGCGGAGCGGGTGCAGTCGCTCTCGGATCCTCCGCCGTACGCCTGGGTGGCACCGGCGTAGGTCATGGCGAGGCCGCCCAGGAGCCCCGAGAGGGCCACGATCTTCTTCCGACTGAACATGTGGTGCGTTCCTTTGCGATCGATGCCCGGGCGCTCTGCACGGCGAACCGTCCCGCGCCCGGGCCCTGACGAAGGTCGAAAAGGGGCCCCGGTGCCGGGCACATGGCCAGGACACCGGGGCCCCTTTCCGTTACTTGACGTGGGCAGCGTTGTTGCAGCCCATGCTCGAGCCCTGGCGGGTGCCCTGCTTGCCCGGGTGGCCCTCACCGTTGATCGCGTTGCCCAGCGCGCCGTTGAGGAGCCCGACCTGGCCGAGGATGTCGACGTTCAGGTCGTGCGACTTGCAGGAGGTGTTCTGCCGGAGGTCGACCTTCTTGTCGTTGCCCTTCTCCTTGTCTCCGTACGAGCCGTAGCTCTGCGGAGCCGGCTGGGGGGCCGGCTGCGGGGCGACGGCCTGCGGAGCCGGCTGGTAGACGGGCTGCGGCGCAACGGCCTGCGGAGCCGGCTGCGGGGCGACCGCCTGCGGAGCCGGCTGGTAGGCGGGCTGCGGAGCCGGCTGGGGGGCCGGCTGCGGTGCCACGGCCTGCGGAGCCGGCTGCGGGGCGACCGCCTGCGGGGCGGCGTGCGGGGCGTACGAGTTGCCGCCCTGCGAAGAGGCTCCCGCAGCGGACTGCGAGGTGGCCCATGCAGTGGCCTGCGGACCATGGGAGGCACCCTGGAGCTCGACGGGAGCGTCAGCGAGGCTGACGCCGGCACCGAGGTTGGACAGACCGGCGAACGCAGTGACGACGATCGCAAGTTGCTGAATTTTGCGCATGGAACCGTTGACCCTTCATTACATGTGCATGGAGCCCTGACGACTACTTAATGTGAGCATATACACACTAAAAGTAGGCATTCTGGCATTTCGCCGCCCTTTGCTCCGTGTCGGACCACAACGGGAGCCTTTCGCAAGCGCGCGGCGGCCAAGTGGAGTAGCGAAGCGGTCGGCGATGCAGCCTGCTTGGCGCGAGCCGTAAAAAGCCCGCTGAAGACTCATACGCCACTCCTTCAGGCAGCACGGAGGGCGCGGGCGCCGCGGGCCCATGCACTGCCCTCTCCCGGAGAGCAACGAGAATTCCCCCCGGCCGGGTCACGGGAGCCGATGCGCGGTCACCCAATTGCCCGTCGGTATGGATGAGGTGGGCTACGGAGGGCGGCCCGGCCGCAAAAGCGCCCCGGAAGGCGCGGAGGGGCGGACCGGCCGGCCGAGACACCGCTCGCCTTGGAGCGGCCTCCAGATCACATGTACAAGCTGTTTGGGGGATTGCCTCAAGCATTTGCCAGTTGATTTACGTATCAGCATGGCAGTTGCAATATGGGGGGGTGGTTGCCCGCCGTGGAGTGCCGACACATCAGGCACCAATGGGCGACCTTCCCGATTCCTGCTCACAAGGCGAGGTACGGATCCATGGATGTGCGCAGCCTGGACGGCAGTGCAGGTGACGTTGACTACGGAGGCATCGGCTCAGGCTACTCGCGCCACCGCCGCCCCGACCCCCGCATTGCCCAGTTCGTCGCGGACGCGCTGGGCGGTGCCCGTACGGTCATCAACGTCGGTGCCGGTTCCGGGTCTTACGAGTCGGCGGCCCCCGCCGTAACGGCCGTGGAACCGTCCGAGGCGATGCGTGCGCAGCGCGCGGCGGGCCTGCCCCGGGCGGTGAACGCGGTGGCGGAGAGCCTGCCGTTCGGGGACGGGGCGTTCGACGGGGCGATGACGCTGTTCAGCGTCCATCAGTGGAGCGACGTGGAGGCGGGCCTGCACGAGATGCGGCGGGTGACCCGGGGCCCGGTGGTCGTGCTGACCTGCGATCCGGAATCGGTGCGGGATTTCTGGCTGTACGAGTACGCACCCGAGGTGCTCGACACCGAGGCCCGTCGGTACCCGTCGATCGAGAAGATGGCCGCCTCGCTCGGCGCGGCCGGCAGCGTGCAGGCCGTGCCGATCCCGTTGGACTGTACGGACGGCTTCAACGAGGCGTACTACGGGCGGCCCGAGATGCTGCTGGATCCGGCGGCGCGGCAGGCATGCTCGGCCTGGAGTTTCGTCGACGACCGCGTGCGCGAGCGGTTCACCACGCGCCTGCGGGACGACCTGGATTCCGGCCTGTGGGACGCACGCTTCGGCCACCTGCGCAGCCAGGCGTTCTACGAAGGCTCGCTCGTCATCGTGCGCGCGACACCGCAGGGAAAGGAGGAGCACCACCATGGGCGTACCTGATCGCATGGACGAGGAACTGCGCGTCCTGGGTCTGGTGGAGGCACAGCGCAGGGCGGCGGCCCTGTTCGCCGAGGTCGAAGCGCGGCGCCTGGTGGCGCCCGGGGCCGGTGAGCGGGAGGTCAGCGACCGGATCCGGGATCTGGCGAACGAGATGTTCGGGACGACGAAGCACTGGCACAAGCGGATCGTCCGCTCGGGCCCGCACACCCTGTTCCCGTACCGGGAGAATCCGCCGGACCGCGTCATCGGGGAGGGCGACATCGCCTTCGTCGACTTCGGCCCGATCTTCGAGGAGTACGAAGCGGACTTCGGCCGCACCTTCGTCTTCGGTGACGACCCGGCCAAGCACCGGCTGCGGGACGACCTGGCGACCGTCTTCGCGGGGGGCCGACGCGCGTTCCGGGCTGATCCCGACATCACGGGCAAGCGGCTGTACGCCGAGGTGGAGCGGCTGGCGGCCGAGGCCGGCTGGACCTTGGGCGGCTGGCACGCAGGGCATCTTGTCGGGGAGTTCCCGCACGAGTCGATCGACGGCGCCAAGACGGAGTCGTACATCGTGCCGGGCAACGACCACCCGATCCGTCGCACCGAGGGGGCGGGATGGCGCTGCCACTGGATCCTGGAGATTCACCTGGTCGACGAACGGAACGGATTCGGCGGTTTCTACGAGCAGTTGCTGGACCTGGCCTGAGGTCGCCGGCCGACGGCGGCCGACAGGGGCCCGCACCGTGTGGTGCGGGCCCCTGTCGATGTGCGGTGCCGGCCGCCCCGCAGGCCGCTGCCGGCCTGGGCCCGACCGGTGGTCGCAGCCGTCCGGACCAGCGGCAGGTCCACCGTCAGTAGACGTCGCGGACGTAGCGTTTGTCTGCTGACAGGCGCCTGACGTAGGCGGTTGCCTCGTCGTCGGTCATGCCGCCGTGGGTGGCGGCGATGTCCTTGAGGGCCTGGTCGACGTCCTTGGCCATGCGGCCCGCGTCGCCGCAGACAAAGAAGTGGGCGCCGTCCTGGAGCCATTGCCACAGGCGGGCGCCCTTTTCCCGCATCCGGTCCTGGACGTAGACCTTGTTGCGCTGGTCACGGGAGAAGGCGAGGTCGAGGCGGTCGAGGTGGCCGGACGAGCGGTACGCCTCCAGATCCTGGCGGTGGTAGAAGTCGGTGGCCTGGCGCTGTTCGCCGAAGAAGAGCCAGTTGGGGCCGGTGTGGCCGCGGGCCCGGCGGTCTTCGAGGAAGCCGATGAAGGGTGCCACGCCGGTTCCGGGCCCGACCATGATCATGGGGGTGGCGGGGTCGGCGGGCGGGCGGAAGTGCGGGGAGCGCTGTACGAAGACCTGGACCGGGCCGTCGTCCGCGCAGTCGGCGAGGTAGGTCGAGCACACGCCCTTGCGGTCGCGGCCGAGGTCGTTGGTGTAGCGGACGACGGAGACGGTGAGGCGGACCTGGCTCGGGTGGGCGAGCGGGCTGGAGGATATGGAGTACAGCCGGGGCTGGAGGCGCTTGAGGACACCGGCCCATTCGGCTGCGGATGCGCGGACGGGGAACGCGCCGACGACGTCGGCTGCCTGACGGCCCCAGCTCCACTTCGCCAGGGCGTCCTTGTTGTCGGGCCGCAGGAGCCGTTTCAGGTCGTGGCTGCCGGTGCGTTCGGCCACGAACTTGAGCAGGTCGGTGGTGATGCGGGTGATGTCGAGGCGGGTGCGCAGGGCTTCTTCGAGGGGGAGGTGCGTGCTGTCGCCGAGGTCGACGGGCTCGTCGGCGTCGAGGCCGGTGAGGGCGAGCCATTCGGCGACGAGTCCGGCGCCGTTGGCCGGCCAGACGCCGAGGGCGTCGCCGGCGTCGTAGGCGAGTTCGCCGTCACGGGTGTCGAAGGCGAACTGCCGTACCTCCTTCTGAGAACCGGGCAGGCTCAGCAGCCTGTTGCCGATGAGGAGGGTGGCGAAGGGGGATGCCTTGGTGTGGCCGGCGGGTGCGGGGGCCGGTGCGGGCGCGGCCGGTGCGGCGGCGGTGGGTTCGGGGGCCGCCGTCCCGGCTCCGCCTGCGGGCACCGGCTGCCGGTCGGCGGCGTCGCCTGTGGCCAGGGCGGTGGCGACCTGGCCGAGCCACTGCTCGGCGGCCTCCTCGTAGTCGGGTTCGCAGTCGGTGCGGTCGAGCAGGCGGGTGGCGCCGAGTTCGTCGAGCCGCTGGTCGAGGCGGCGTCCGTGCCCGCAGAAGTCGTCGTAGCTGGAGTCGCCGAAGGCGAGTACCGCATAGCGGACGCCCTCCAGCCGTCCGGTGTCCGGGGCGGACAGGGCCTGCCAGAAGTCGGCGCCGTTGTCGGGGGCGTCGCCGTCGCCGAAGGTGCTGGTGACGATCAGCACGTCGGTGTCGGTGGCGGCGGCGAGGTGCGCCGGGGCGGTGCCCGTCATGGGCAGGAGTTCGGGGGTGCCGCCCGCCTCGGTGAGGTGTGCGGCGGCGGTGGCGGCGAACTCCTCGGCGTTGCCGGTCTGGGAAGCCCAGAGGATGACCAGCCGGCGGGTCGGTGCGGCCGTCCCGGCGGCCGGTGCGGTCGTCTGCGCGGGCACGGGAGCGGGCACGGGAGCGGGCACGGGAGCGGGTGTGGAAGCGGGCGCGGTGGTGCGGGAGAACATGCCGGCGAGGACGCCGTCGACCCACAGGGCGTGGCCCGGTGCGAAAGGGGCACCCGGCGGCAGTACCGGGACGCGCCCGTCGGGCGGGGTCAGGGCGAGACCGGAGAGATAGCCGGAGAGGTAGCGGCGCTCCGGCTCGGCCAGGGCCACGGGGGCGAGGTCGGTGACGCCGAACAGCGTGGCGAGTGAGGAGAGGGCGGGGGCGGCGGAGTCCGCCGGAGCCGCTGGGGCTGCCGGGTCCGGGACGAGAGACACGGGTGCTCCTTGGTGCGCGGTGCCCGCCGGGGCGGTCGCGGGTTGCGTGCCCGGGCGCGCTGCCGGGACCGGGGCGGCGGTCTTGGCGAGGGTGACGGCGCAGACCTTGAACTCGGGCTGGAAGGAGAGCGGGTCGATGGCGTCGTTGGTGACGGCGTTGATGCTGAGGTACTCGCCGAACAGGTCGTTCCAGTGGAAGGGCGCGAAGCAGGTGCCCGGCCGGACCCGGTCGGTGACCACGACGGGCAGGACGGCCCGGCCGCGGCGGGAGGCGACCTCCAGGTGGTCGCCCTCGGCGACACCGAGCGGGACCGCGTCATCGGGGTGGACCTCGACGAAGGGGCCGGGGTTGAGCTTGGTGAGCTTGGCGACCTTGCCGGTCTTGGTCATCGTGTGCCACTGGTGCTGGAGCCGGCCGGTGTTGAGGACGAACGGGTAGTCGTCATCGGGGAGTTCGGCGGCCGGCAGATGCGGGCGAGCGAAGAACCGGGCGCGCCCGCTCGGGGTCGGGAAGGCCAGGCGGGGGCGGGTGCCGTCCTCGCGTTCCCGCAGCGTCTGGCTGACGCCGTCGTTGACGTAACGGACCGGGTTGCGGTCCGGCCCGTCGGCGGCAGGCGCCGGCCACTGCACCGGTGTGCTGCGCAGCCGCTCGTAGGTCACGCCGCGCACATCCCAGCCGGTCGTGGGGTTCCACGCCTGCTTGAGCTCCTCGAACACCTCCTCGGAAGAGGCGTAGGTGAAGGCGTCGGCGAAGCCCATCGCGCAGGCCACCCGGGCGATCAACTGCCAGTCGGGCAGGGCCTGTTCCGGCGGATCCACGACTCCCTGTACGAGGGTGAGGTTCCGCTCCGAGTTGACCATGACGCCGTCGGACTCCGCCCACAGCGTCGCGGGCAGGACGACATCGGCGTAGGCATTGGTCTCGGTCTCGGCGAACACGTCCTGCGTGATGACGAGCTCGGCGGCCTCGAGACCGGCGATGACGGTCTTGCGGTTGGCGACGGAGGCGACCGGGTTGGTGCAGATGATCCAGCACGCCTTGATGTCACCGGCCGCCATCTGCTCGAACATCTCGACGGTGCCGCGCCCGACCTCGGTGCGCAGCGAGCCCTCGGGGATCTTCCACAGGTCCTCGACGAAGGCCCGCTCGGCATCGACGAGCACGGAGCGCTGGCCGGGCAGGCCGGGGCCCATGTAGCCCATCTCGCGCCCGCCCATGGCGTTGGGCTGGCCGGTCAGCGAGAAGGGGCCGGAGCCCGGACGGCAGAGGGCGCCGGTGGCGAGGTGCAGATTGACCAGGGCGTTGGTGTTCCAGGTGCCGTGCGTGGACTGGTTCAGGCCCATGGTCCAGCAGCTCATCCACTCGCCGGCCTCACCGATCCACTGCGCCGCCTGCCGGATGTCGCGCTCGGCGAGGCCGGTGATCTCGGCGACCCTGGCGGGCCGGTAGTCCGCGAGGAAGGCGGGCATCTCCTCCCAGCCCTCGGTGAACTCGGCGATGAACGCCTCGTCGGTGTGCCCGTTCGCGACCAGCAGATGCAGCAGACCGTTGAGCAGCGCGAGGTCGGTACCGGGCCTGATCTGCAGGAACAGGTCGGCCTTGTCCGCAGTGGCGTTGCGGCGGGGGTCGACGACGATCAGCTTCGCACCGGCCGACTTCACCCGGTCCATCATCCGCAGGAAGAGGATCGGATGGCAGTCGGCCATGTTCGCGCCGATCACGAAGAACGCGTCCGCGCTGTCGAAGTCCTGGTAGGAGCCGGGCGGGCCGTCCGCGCCCAGCGACAGTTTGTAGCCGGAGCCCGCGGAGGCCATGCACAGCCGGGAGTTCGACTCGATCTGGTTCGTCCGGACGAAGCCCTTGGCCAGCTTGTTCGCCAGGTACTGCGCCTCCAGGGACATCTGCCCGGACACGTAGAAGGACAGTGCGTCCGGCCCGTGCTCGTCCAGGATCGCCCGCAGCCGGCCCGCGACCGCCGCGACGGCCTCGTCCACGTCGGTCCCGGTCGGCGTCGCGCCGCGCTCGGTGCGCACCAGCGCTTTCCCGACGCGTCCGGGCGCGGCCATCATGTCCGCGCTCGTCGCCCCCTTGGTACACAGGCGGCCGAAGTTGGTGGGGTGGGCCTTGTCCCCGGAAGCCTTCGCGGCCCGGCGCCGGCCGTCGGCCGGATCCCGGGTCACGTCGAGCACGATCCCGCAGCCGACCCCGCAGTACGAACAGACCGTGCGGACGCTGCCGTCCTTCGAGCCAGCTGCCACCGAAACTCCACTCCGCGGGCGTGTCCACCTCCCTGGGCCGGACCGCTTGTCAGCGGCGGCAGCCCAGGTACAGCACCGTATGAAGAGCGAATTTCGGGTCCGTCACGCGCCGGGAATGCCTGGGGTTACACCCGGCGCACGCGGCCCCACGGTCATGTGTGAGGTGATCGGGCGGGTGCCTGCCGCCGGCGCCCGGACGTGCCCGGCTGCTCCTGGCTCGCGGGCGCGGGGCCGTACGAGCCGCCGACCGGTGCCGGCCCTCGCCGCCGATCCGGCCTCGGGCGCCGGGACGAGCGGTACGGGCGCCTGCGCACCCGGCCGGAGTTCCACGGGGCGGTCCGGCCGGCCGCACCGCCCCCGGCCGCACCCGCCTCGTCCCGGTGACCTGGGACGGCAGCGCGGCCCGGCCGGCCGGCGGCCACCGGCCCGCGTTCCTGCAGGGCGCCGCCCTGGCCGACGCGATCGCCGCCGTACCGCCGGACTGGAGCCCCGCCGACCCGGTTCCGCTGATCCTGCTGACCCGGTGACCGCAGACGACCCGTGCCGTCGCCCTCACCGCCATGGTGCCGGGGAGCGTCGTGCGGGCACGGAAACGGGGCCGCACCCCCAACGATGCGACCCCATATGACCTGCACGTTTGCTGGATCAGCGCTGTCGTGCCAGGTCACGCACTAAACGTTGAACCGGAACTCCACCACATCCCCGTCCTGCATCACATACTCCTTGCCCTCCATGCGGGCCTTGCCGGCCGCGCGGGCGTCGGCGACCGAGCCGGTTTCGATCAGGTCGGCGAAGGAGATGACCTCGGCCTTGATGAAGCCCTTCTGGAAGTCGGTGTGGATGACACCGGCGGCCTCGGGGGCGGTAGCGCCCTTCTTGATGGTCCAGGCGCGGGTTTCCTTGGGGCCGGCCGTCAGGTAGGTCTGCAGGCCGAGGGTGTTGAAGCCGACGTGGGCGAGGGTGGCGAGGCCGGGCTCGTCCTGGCCGACGGACTGGAGGAGTTCGAGGGCCTCGTCCTCGTCGAGCTCGGCGAGGTCAGCCTCGAGCTTGGCGTCGAGGAAGATCGCCTCGGCGGGGGCGACCAGGGCGCGCTGCTCGTTCTTGAAGTCCTCGTCGGTCAGCTCGTCCTCGTCGACGTTGAAGACGTAGAGGAAGGGCTTGGTGGTGAGGAGGTGGAGGTCGTGGAGGAGCTCCTCCTTGCCCGAGCCCTGGACGATGCCCTGGGAGAAGAGGGTGTCGCCCTTCTCGAGGATCTCCTTGGCCGCCTCGACCGCCGCGACCTTCGAGGCCACGTCCTTCTTGATCCGGGACTCCTTCTGGAGGCGCGGCAGGACCTTCTCGATGGTCTGGAGGTCCGCGAGGATCAGCTCGGTGTTGATGGTCTCGATGTCGCCCTTGGGCGAGACCTTGCCGTCGACGTGGACGACGTTCTCGTCCTTGAAGGCACGGATGACCTGGCAGATCGCGTCGGACTCGCGGATGTTCGCGAGGAACTTGTTGCCCAGGCCCTCGCCTTCGGAGGCGCCGCGGACGATGCCCGCGATGTCGACGAAGTCGACGGTGGCCGGGAGGATCTTCTGGGAGGAGAAGATCTCGGCGAGCTTGGCGAGGCGGGGGTCGGGGACGCCGACGACGCCGACGTTGGGCTCGATGGTGGCGAACGGGTAGTTGGCCGCCAGCACGTCGTTCTTGGTCAGGGCGTTGAACATGGTCGACTTGCCGACATTCGGCAGACCGACGATTCCGATCGTGAGCGACACGGTGGCGACTCGACTTCCGAAGGGAGAGGTGGTGGGTGGGCAACCGCTCCGGACCGGATCCGGAGTGCGGATACGGAACCCGGGAGGGCCGATCCACCAGTCTACGGGGCCGGAGACGCGCAGGCGGGCGGGTGGGCGCCCCGCCCGGGACCGGGACACGCCGCCCGTCCGTCGAACGGACCGCCAAGCGCACCCAAAGCGCGTGTCCTGCGAGCACTTGATCCCGCTTGGCGGCCTACCGTTGGCGAGTGGAGCAACACGAAGCGCGCAGGGACCAGCACAGTCCGCCGCGGAGCGGCCGGGCTCCCGCCGTGGAGGCCGATGCCCGGCCGCCGCGCCCCGCGGAGGCCGCCGCGCCGCCGGGGCCGCCCAGCGGCGAGACCGCGACGGTGTACCGCGCCCGGCCCCGGCGGCCACCACCGCCCGCCCCGCTGGCCAAGCTGCTGCGCCGGATGCCGCGCCCGATGCTCACCGGCCTCGGCTGCTGGCTGCTCGCCACTCTCGCGCTGCTCGTCTTCGCCTTCCTCGACCGGCTGCTCCTCGGCTCCGCGCAGATCCCGTACGGCGTGTTCTTCGTGCTGGTCAGCATGTGTGCGTCGCTGTGGGTACGGCCGTACGACCTGATCGCCGCGCCGGTCGCGCTGCCGATCGCGTTCGCGCTGGGGGCGCTGCCGATCCAGCGCGGGGCGGACGGATTCGGCGGCCTGCTGATGGGGATCTTCACCGTCCTGGCGCTGAATGCGCCCTGGCTCTATGCCGGCACGCTGATCTGCGCGCTCGTCGCCCTGTTCCGTAAGGCGATGCTCATCGCGCAGCGTCGGGCCAGCCGACCGGTGAGTCCACAGCCGACCGGGCCGATGGGGCGGGGGCAGGGGAACCGTCCGCGCGAGGTGGCCCAGCAGCCCGACCGGCATGGGCGGCCATCGCCGCGCCCACAATCCCCGCACTGTTCTGAAGCCGGGCCGGCACGATCTCGGCCCTGATGCCCTCGATCAGCGGCAGGAATTTCTCCGCCTTGCGGCTGACCCCGCCGCCGATCACGAACAGCTCGGGCGAGAACAGCATCTCCACATGGGCGAGGTATTTCTGGACCCGGTGCGCCCAGTGCTGCCAGCTCAGGTCCTCGTCCTCCTTGGCCTTGGTCGAGGCGCGCTTCTCGGCGTCGTGGCCGTGCAGCTCCAGGTGGCCGAGCTCGGTGTTGGGCACCAGCCGGCCGTCGGCGAAGACGGCGCTGCCGATGCCGGTGCCGAGGGTGAGGACGATGACCGTGCCGGTGCGGCCGCGGCCCGCGCCGAAGTGCATTTCGGCCAGGCCCGCGGCGTCCGCGTCGTTCAGCAGGGTGACGGGGCGGCCGGCGCCCAGCCGGCCGGTGAGCAGGCCGGCGGAGTCGAGGCCGATCCAGCCCTTGTCGACGTTGGCGGCGCTACGGGTCGTACCGCCGGTGACCACGCCGGGGAAGGTCGCACCGACGGGGCCCGACCAGTCGAAGTGGTCCACGACCTGCTTGACGCAGTCCGCGACCGCCTCAGGGGTGGCCGGGTGCGGCGTCAGCACCTTGTAGCGGTCGTCGGCGAGATCGCCGCGCTCGAGATCCACCGGGGCACCCTTGATGCCCGATCCGCCGATGTCCACACCGAAGACCCTCATGGGAAAAGGCTAGGCGCGCAGGCGGCCGATCACCCCTTGAATCGCTTAAGTGATCGCCCGCCTACGGGGCGCCTGGCGGAATCGCCCCGCGGCACCCGCGGATTCCGTGGAAGCCGCGGATCGCTCACGGGGCCGTCCGGCGCTCAGCCCCGGGTGGCCGCCTCGGCCTCGGCGCGCAGATCGCGGCGGAGCTCCTTGGGCAGCGAGAAGGTGATGGACTCCTCGGCGGCCGTGACGGTCTCGACGTCCTCGTAGCCGCGCGCGGCGAGCCAGTCCAGGACGCCGTGGACGAGGATGTCGGGGACGGAGGCACCGGAAGTGACGCCGACCGTGCCCACGCCCTCGAGCCAGGCCTCGTCGATCTCCTCGGCGTAGTCGACCAGGTGGGCGTCGCGGGCGCCCGCGCCCAGCGCCACCTCGACCAGGCGGACGGAGTTCGAGGAGTTCTTGGAGCCGACGACGATGACGAGGTCGGCCTCGGCGCCCATCTGCTTGACCGCGATCTGGCGGTTCTGGGTGGCGTAGCAGATGTCGTCGCTGGGCGGCGAGAGGAGGTTGGGGTAGCGGCCCTTGAGGGCGTCGACGGTCTCCATGGTCTCGTCGACGGAGAGGGTGGTCTGGGAGAGCCAGACGACCTTGTCGGGGTCGCGGACCTCGACGTTCTCGACGTCTCCGGGGCCGTCGACGAGGGTGATGTGCTCGGGCGCCTCGCCACTGGTGCCGACGACTTCCTCGTGGCCTTCGTGGCCGATCAGGAGGATGTCGTAGTCCTCGTTGGCGAACCGGACGGCTTCCTTGTGGACCTTGGTGACCAGCGGGCAGGTGGCGTCGATGGTGGCGAGCTTGCCGCGCTTGGCCTCTTCGTGGACGACGGGCGCGACGCCGTGCGCGGAGAAGATGACGATGTTGCCCTCGGGCACCTCTTCCGTCTCCTCGACGAAGATCGCGCCCTTCTTCTCGAGGGTCTTGACGACGTACTTGTTGTGCACGATCTCGTGGCGTACGTAGACGGGCGCGCCGTACTGCTCAAGGGCCTTCTCGACGGCGATCACGGCGCGGTCCACGCCCGCGCAGTAGCCACGGGGGGCGGCGAGCAGGACCTTGCGGGCGGGCGGCTGGCCGGGCAGTGCAGTCATGCCGTCCATCGTAGGCCGTGCCTCACCGTCGGCGGATCGCACCGGTGGCTGAGACTGTTTAAGCACGTACGAAGGCCGTACGAAGGAGGACGGATGCCGGGCACGGTCGGTGCAGCCACGGGCGATGCGGCGGACGGCAGCGGGGCCGGGAGCACCGGCGGGGGCCCCGGATCGCTGCGGCGGACGCTGACGTTCCGGGATCTGATCGTCTACGGGCTGCTGTTCATCGCCCCGATGGCGCCGGTCGGGATCTTCGGCACGCTGCAGGCGAAGTCGCACGGTGCGATCACGGTCGTCTATCTGGCCGCCACGGTCGCGATGGCGTTCACGGCGTATTCGTACGCGCAGATGGTGCGGGTCGCCCCGCAGGCCGGGTCGGTCTATACGTACGCGCGGGTGGGGCTGGGCGAGGGCGCGGGGTTCGTCGCCGGGTGGATGGCGATGCTGGACTATCTGCTGATCCCGGCGGTGGCGTATCTCTTCTCCGGGATCGCGATGCATGCGCTGGTGCCGTCGGTGCGCCAGTGGGTGTGGACGGCGCTCGCGGTGGCCGTCACGACGCTGCTGAATCTGTGGGGCGTACGGGTGGCGGCCGTCGTCGGGTTCGCGGTGCTGGCGCTGGAGATCGCGGTGCTGGCGGTGTTCGTGGTGGCGGCCGTGGCGGAGCTGGCCGCGCACGGTGCGCAGCGCGGCTGGACGGTGCCGCTGACCGGGGAGGGCGGGTTCTCCGTCACCGCGGTGCTGTCGGCGGTGTCGGTGGCGGTGCTGTCCTATCTGGGCTTCGATGCGATCGCTTCGTTTGCGGAGGAAGCGGCCGGGGGTTCCCGGCGGGTGGCGCGGGCGGTGCTCACCTGTCTGGTGGTCGCCGGTGTGCTCTTCGCCGTACAGACGTATCTGGCGGCGCTGCTCGCCCCGATGACGGCGGGCGAGCTGGCGGCACGGCCGGGTGCGCAGGGCGATGCGTTCTACGTGACGGTCGATGCGGCGGTCGGCGGGTGGCTGCACGACCTGGTGGCGGGGAGCAAGGCGCTCGGTGCGGCGTTCGCGGCGCTGGCGGGGCAGGCCGCGGCGGGGCGGCTGCTGTTCGCGATGGCGCGGGACCGGCGGCTTCCGGGGGCGATGTCGAAGGTGGACGCGGGCAGCGGGGTGCCGCGCCGGGCGCTGCTGGGGGCGGCCCTGGTGACGCTGGTGGCGGCGGTGTGGGCGGCCCGCCGGGACGACGGACTCGACCAGCTGTCGTCGGTCGTGAACGTGGGCGCGCTGACCGCGTTCGCGCTGCTGCACGCCTCGGTGATCGGGTGGTTCTGCTTCCGCGGGCGGGCGGGGGCGCCGCGCGTGCTGCGCCATGTGGTGGTGCCGTTGCTGGGGCTGGCGGTGGTGGTCGCGGTGATCGTCTCGGCGTCGGCGACGGCGCAGGCCGTGGGCGCGGTCTGGCTGGCGGTGGGACTGGTGGTGCCGGCGGTGCGGTACGGGTGCCGGGCACGGGACCGGGCGGGGCGGGGCTGACCGCCGCAGGACCGGCACTGTCAGTGGCCGCCGCTACTCTCGCTCGTATGGCTGTCTCTACGTCTGCGGAAACGCCGATCCCGGTCGGCGAGGTGTCCCGGCTCATCGGGGGGTGGATCGACCGTCTCGGCGCCGTATGGGTCGAGGGGCAGATCACCCAGCTCTCGCGGCGGCCCGGCGCGGGCGTGGTCTTCCTGACGCTGCGCGACCCCTCGCACGACATCTCGCTGAGCGTGACGTGCTACCGCCAGGTCTTCGACAAGGTGGCCGACGTGATCAGCGAGGGCGCCCGGGTGGTGGTGCACGCCAAACCGGAGTGGTACGCCCCGCGCGGTCAGCTGTCGCTGCGCGCCGCCGAGATCCGGCCGGTCGGGGTCGGGGAACTCCTCGCCCGGCTCGAGCAGTTGAAGAAGTCGCTGGCGGCGGAGGGGCTGTTCGCGGCGGACCGCAAGCGGCCGCTGCCGTTCCTGCCGCAGCTGATCGGGCTGGTCTGCGGCCGGGCCAGCGCCGCCGAGCGCGACGTCCTGGAGAACGCCCGGCACCGCTGGCCGGCGGTCCGCTTCGAGGTGCGCAATGTGCCGGTGCAGGGCGTGCACGCGGTGCCGAAGGTGATCGAGGCGGTCCAGGAGCTGGATGCGCTGCCCGAGGTGGACGTGATCATCGTGGCGCGTGGCGGCGGCAGCGTGGAGGACCTGCTGCCGTTCTCCGACGAGCAGCTGGTACGGACGGTGAGCGCGGCCCGTACGCCCGTCGTGTCCGCGATCGGGCACGAACCGGACTCGCCGCTGCTGGACCTGGTCGCCGATCTGCGGGCCTCGACGCCCACGGACGCGGCCAAGAAGGTCGTCCCGGACGTGGGCGAGGAGCTGGCCCGGGTCCGGCAGCTGCGGGACCGGGCCTGGCGCGCGGTCAACGGCTTCGTCGAGCGGGAGGAGCGGGGGCTGGCGGCGGCGCTCCAGCGGCCGTGCATACAGCGGCCGCAGCGGATGGTGGAGGAGCGCGAGGAGCAGATCACCGCGCTGCTGGAGCGCGGTCGGCGCACGCTCGGCCATCTGCTGGACCGCGCCGACTCCGAGCTGGCGCACACCCTGGCGCGGGTGGTCGCGCTCTCCCCCAAGGCGACGCTGGAGCGCGGCTATGCGGTGCTCCAGAAGGCGGACGGGTCGGCGGTGCGCTCACCGGAAGAGGTGGGCGCGGACGACGCGTTGCGGGCCCGGGTGGCGGAGGGCGAATTCCGGGTGCGGGTGGAGGGCGTGCCCGGTGCCGTCGCCTCCGCAGGGGACACGGACTCGTAGGCCGGGGATCACGACGTGCAGAGCGACGATCACGACGCGCAGGCCGGCATTCACGACTCATAGGGCGATCACGGACTCATAGGGTGGGAGACAAGGAAGACATGGCGAAGACGAGGACGAAGACGGACGGCGTGGTGGACGACGGGGTGGACGGCATGGCAGACGCCGAGCAGGGCGCGGCGGCCGGGGATCCGGCCGAGGTGGAGTCGGTCCTCGGTTACGAGCAGGCGCGGGACGAGCTGATCGAGGTCGTCCGCAGCCTGGAGGCGGGCGGCACGACGCTCGAGGAGTCGCTGGCGCTGTGGGAGCGCGGCGAGGAGCTGGCGAAGGTCTGCCGCCACTGGCTGGAGGGCGCACGGGCCCGGCTGGACGCGGCGCTGGCGGAGCCGTCGGGGAACGCGTAGGCGGGGATGCCTGCGGGGGGCGTATCGACCGGGGGGACGTATGGACGGGCGGGCGTCGGCCATGTGAACCCCGTCACAATCCCGCATTTTAGTTGAACATTAATCTATCTGCCTTACAGTGGTTTCCGTAGATGTGAAACCAAGCCGACTCACCGAGGTGCCCTTATGTCTCTCGCCCTTGACGCCGCCGCTCAGGACCTCCTGTTCCGCGAGGCCCAGACCGCCAACACGTTCACGGACGAGCCGGTCACCGACGAGCAGGTCCAGGCCATCTACGACCTGGTGAAGTACGCCCCCACCGCCTTCAACCAGTCGCCGCTGCGGCTCACCCTGGTCCGTTCCGAGGAGGCCCGGCAGCGCCTGGCCAACCACGCCATGGGCGCCAACGGCCCGAAGACGCTGGCCGCGCCGCTGACCCTGGTCCTCTCCGTCGACCTGGACTTCCACGAGAAGCTGCCGCACCTCTTCCCGGCGATGCCCGGCGTCAAGGACGCCTTCTTCTCCGAGGCCGCCGCCCGCGAGACCGCCGGCACCCAGAACGCCACCCTCCAGGCCGGCTACCTCATCGTCGGCATCCGCGCCGCCGGCCTGGCCGCCGGCCCGATGACCGGCTTCGACTTCACCGGCATCGACAAGGAGTTCTTCGGCGACGGCAAGCAGAAGTCCTTCCTGGTCATCAACGTCGGCAAGCCGGGCGCCGACGCCTTCTTCCCGCGCTCCCCGCGCCTGACCTTCGACGAGGTCGCCGCCACCGTCTGAGGCGCGTCACGCGTCCCCGTCACGCACGGAACCGCGCAAGAACGCAGGACGCAAGAACGCAGGACGCATCAAAAGGCCGCCGCACCCGGAAAGGGTGCGGCGGCCTCATGCATATCGTCAGGGCATCCCGCGGGGCCGTCCATCGAGTCATCCCGCAGGGACTTACGCGGGCGCTCAGCCCTTCCGCGTCACCAGGGCCGCGGCCAGATCCGCGAGCCGCCCGTACGGTGCCGTCCCCGTGACCACCGTGGTCACACCCGGCTCCTCGCGTACCAGCGCCTTGTACTTGTCGCCCTCGTAGCGGTCCCACTTCTTGCTGCCGACGGCCTGCTTGCCCTTGACCTTGGTCGCGCCCAGCGTGACCTCCCGGACGAACTTCTTCGCGGGCGCGTCGCTCTGCTCGATGGCCGCGTACTGCTGCTCCGGGTCCAGCATGCCCAGGTGCCAGGCGCCGCCCTTGCCGTCGTTGCTCGCCTTGTACGAGACGGAGGTGGCGCGCCAGGTCTTCGGCAGCCCCTCGGGCACCGCGACCGCGTACGGCGCGGCCCGCCGGGCGGTGGTGACCTCGACCCGGTAGTCGACCGTCCTGACCGCGCTGTCCTCGGCGTTCCGACTGTCGTCGTGCGGAATGAAGACATACACCGCCGCCACGACGATGCCGATCACCGCCAGCGACAGGATCATGTCCCGCACCGTTTGCCTGCCTCGCATACCTGCCACGCCCCTATCGTCCCCTATGGCGGCAGCGGTCCCGACAGGCCCCCCGCCCACGGCCGCGACCTGCGCAAACGCAAGTTTCCAGCCACCCTTGACGCCGCTCATGCGAAGGGCCCTCTGCTCAATTAGGCGCCATACGGATAAGGTCGTATCACCCTCATCCTTCACGGCCGTCGCCGTACAGAAAGGTGCGCTCGATGACCGAGCATCATCTCCCGTCCCAACTCGAGGTCAGCCCGGAGGCTCCGGACCGCAACCTCGCCCTGGAGCTCGTCCGGGTCACCGAGGCCGGCGCCATGGCCTCGGGCCGCTGGGTGGGGCGAGGTGACAAGAACGGCGCGGACGGCGCGGCGGTCAAGGCCATGCGCGCCCTGATCCACACCGTCTCGATGAACGGCGTCGTGGTCATCGGGGAGGGCGAGAAGGACAACGCCCCGATGCTCTACAACGGCGAGCGCGTCGGCGACGGGACCGGCCCCGAGTGCGACGTGGCCGTGGACCCGGTGGACGGTACGACGCTGACCGCCAAGGGCATGGCCAACGCCGTCTCCGTGATGGCGGTCGCCGAGCGCGGCTCGATGTTCGACCCGTCCGCGGTCTTCTACATGGACAAGCTCGCCACCGGCCCCGAGGCGGCGGACTTCGTCGACATCACGGCCCCGGTGGCCGTGAACATCAGGCGGATCGCCAAGGCGAAGAAGTCCGCCGTCGAGGACGTCACCGTGGTCATCCTGGACCGGCCCCGCCACGAGGGCCTGGTCAAGGAGGTCCGCGAGGCCGGCGCCCGGATCAAGTTCATCTCCGACGGCGATGTCGCCGGCGCGATCATGGCGGCCCGCGAGGGCACCGGCGTCGACCTGCTGCTGGGCATCGGCGGTACGCCCGAGGGCATCATCGCGGCCTGCGCGCTGAAGTGTCTGGGCGGCGCCTTCCAGGGCAAGCTGTGGCCCAAGGACGACGAGGAGCGGCAGCGCGCGCTGGACGCCGGCCACGACCTCGACAAGGTCCTGGAGATCGGCGACCTGGTCAGCGGCGACAACGTCTTCTTCGTCGCCACCGGCATCACCGACGGCGAGCTGCTGCGCGGCGTCCGCTACCGCGCCGAGAACGCCTACACCCAGTCCCTGGTGATGCGCTCCAAGTCCGGCACGATCCGCCAGATCGACTCCCAGCACCGCCTGTCGAAGCTGCGGGCGTACAGCTCGGTGGACTTCGAGAGGCCCAGCTAGCACCCCGCGGCGTACTGGACCGGGGCCGGAGCCGTTGTCGGTTACGGTCTGCGTTCACGCACCAACGCTTCGCCCCCGCCCGGAGATCTCCCGGCGGGGGCGAAGCGCGTACGGACGCGGGGGCATCACGCACGTACGGGGATGACGCACCTACACATTGCCTGCCAGGGGCTCAGCCCGCGGCAGGCATCCTGGCTGCGCGCTGGAGATCGGCCTCCCGGCGCCGGCGACGGGCCAGGACGACCCGGCGCTCGGCCGCCGTCAACCCTCCCCAGACGCCGTACGGCTCCGGCTGGAGCAGCGCATGTTCGCGGCACTCCACCATCACGGGACAGCGGGCGCAGACCCGCTTTGCGGCTTCTTCCCTGGCAAGGCGCGCGGCGGTCGGCTCCTTGGACGGGGCGAAGAACAGCCCGGCTTCATCCCGGCGGCACACCGCCTCCGAATGCCAGGGGCCGGCCTCGTCGCGAGCAGCGGGCTCTCGCGGGGACGGAACGACAGCGGCATCCTGCAGGGGCTGATGCGGTAGCAGCACGGTCTACTCCTGACGACGGCTTCGGCGAAGAAATCACCCTTGCCCGTCTCGCTGCGCACGGCTTTTCGCACCCCGCAGCCGTACGAGAGACGATGCACCAGCCCTACCCGCTGTACGCACTCTTATGCACACCGTGGCGATCGTGCGGAAACCAGAAAATCACAATCCGGAGGGGCGGCTTCGGCCCTGACCGCCGCCGGGCCCGCGGGGCCGCCGGGCTGCCCGGCCGCCGCGCCGCGGGCGCCTCGGAGGCCGCCGCGGCCCAGAGCCCGCGCTCCCGACCCCGCAGCCCGCGCCCCCGAGCCGGCAGCCCGCAGCCTGCGCCCCCAAGCCCGCAGCCACCCCCTCACCTCAGCCGCCAAGCCCCTTACGGAACCGGTCCCGACGCTCCCGCCGTTCGAACCGCCGCCGCTCGTGCCGTTCCTGGCGCTCCTCCCGCATCCGCACGTGCCGCTCGTGCCGGTCCTCGAGCAACCGGGCGTGCCAGTCGAGCCGCTCGTCCAGCCGGTCCTGCTGCTCCTCGCGCCGCCGCTCGTGCCGGTCGTGCCGGTCGTGCCGGTCCTCCCGGAGCCGGCTGCGCAGATCGCGGATCCAGGCGCCGCGCTTCGGCCTGGCCTCCACACTGCTCAGCACCGCATAGCCGTTGATCTGCACCTGCGGGGCGTTCTCGTCCTCCGCCTCGTGCGCCTCGATCTCGAAGGTGCCCAGCACGGCGGAACCGCTGCTGCGCAGCGTGACGTTCTCCGGGACCCGGATCTCCACGCTCCCGAAGAGCGAGGTGACATTGATCTGCACCTGCTGCTGCGGGAACACCGCCTCGGTCAGATCGATCTCCACGCTCCCGAAGATCGCAACGGCGTTGATCCGCGCGGGAACCCGCCAACGCCCCTTGCGTGCCGACGCGCTGAAGATCGCCACCAGGTTCTGGTCCGGCATCGGGGCGGCGGGCCCGTACGCATACGCCCCCGGCGCGGAACGGCTATGGCTGCCGCCGTCCGCCGCGGGCAGATCCCGTACGACGGGCTCCAGCTCGCCCATGGTCTTGGCCCGGTAGACCACGTCGATCCGCTCGGCGTGCTCCTCGGCGTCCAGCCGGCCCTCCGCCAGTGCCTCGCGCAGGATCTCGGCGACGCGGTCGCGGTCCGCGTCGGACGCGCGGATCTCCGCCTCCGCCACCGGCTTGGTCAGATTCACCGGCACGCGGCCTTCCTGCTTCTGAAGCGGTCCGGGCGGGGTCTCGGGGCCCGGTTGTCCCCCGTTGTCTGCAGCGTCCACGCGCTCAGCGTACCGAAACGCGATAGATCGCGACTAGATCCCCACGGATACGTCGCATCCGCCTCGCTCGCCTCCTTCCTCTTACGGCAACGATTACGGAGAGTAATTGGTTCCCGCGGAGAGTGAGTGGGGGTGAACGGGGGTGAGCGGGAGCGAGCCCCCACCCGGACCGCGCCCCGCGCCCCGCACCCCGCACCCCGCACCCCGCACCCCGACTGAGCCTCACCTCACAGCGGCACCCGGCCGCCAGGGTTCTACGCTGTTGAGGTGCTGCCGTAGACGCCAGCCGAACCCCTCCGAGTAAGGAATCATCCCCAAATGCCGGAATTCGCCTACGCCGACCTACTGCCCACCGGCGAGGACAACACCCCCTACCGCCTGGTCACTTCGGAGGGCGTGAGCACCTTCGAGGCCGATGGCCGTACGTTCCTCAAGGTCGAGCCGGAGGCGCTGCGCAAGCTGGCCGCCGAGGCGATGCACGACATTTCGCACTATCTGCGCCCGGCCCATCTCGCCCAGCTGCGCAAGATCCTGGACGACCCCGAGGCCAGCGGCAACGACCGGTTCGTCGCGCTCGACCTGCTCAAGAACGCCAATATCGCGGCGGCGGGCGTGCTGCCCATGTGCCAGGACACCGGCACGGCGATCGTGATGGGCAAGCGCGGACAGAACGTGCTGACGCAGGGGCGGGACGAGGAAGCCCTCTCGCGCGGCATCTACGACGCGTACACGGAGCTGAATCTGCGGTATTCGCAGATGGCCCCGCTGACCATGTGGGACGAGAAGAACACCGGGTCGAACCTCCCCGCGCAGATCGAGCTGTACGCGAACGACGGCGACGCGTACAAGTTCCTGTTCATGGCCAAGGGCGGCGGCTCGGCCAACAAGTCCTTCCTCTTCCAGGAGACCAAGGCGGTCCTCAACGAGGCCTCCATGATGAAGTTCCTGGAGCAGAAGATCCGTTCGCTGGGCACCGCGGCCTGCCCGCCGTACCACCTGGCCATCGTGGTCGGCGGTACGAGTGCCGAGTACGCCCTCAAGACCGCCAAGTACGCCTCCGCGCACTACCTGGACGAGCTCCCGACCGAGGGCTCGCCGACCGGCCACGGTTTCCGCGACAAGGAGCTGGAGGACAAGGTCTTCGAGCTGACGCAGAAGATCGGGATCGGTGCGCAGTTCGGCGGCAAGTACTTCTGCCACGACGTACGGGTCGTACGACTGCCGCGCCACGGCGCCTCCTGCCCGGTGGCCATCGCCGTGTCCTGCTCCGCGGACCGCCAGGCCGTCGCGAAGATCACCGCCGAGGGCGTCTTCCTCGAGCAGCTGGAGACCGACCCGGCGCGCTTCCTCCCGGAGACGACGGAGGAGGAGCTGACCGAGGGCGCGGGCCCGGACCTCGATGCCGTACGCATCGACCTCAACCGCCCCATGGACGATGTCCTCGCCGAGCTGACCGAGCACCCGGTCAAGACCCGCCTCTCCCTCACCGGCACGCTGGTCGTCGCCCGCGACATCGCGCACGCGAAGATCAAGGAGCGGCTGGACGCGGGTGAGGAGATGCCGGAGTACCTCAAGAACCACCCGGTGTACTACGCCGGTCCGGCCAAGACGCCCGAGGGGTACGCCTCCGGGTCGTTCGGTCCGACGACGGCGGGGCGCATGGACGCGTACGTGGAGCAGTTCCAGGCGGCCGGCGGCTCCAAGGTCATGCTGGCCAAGGGCAACCGCTCCCAGCAGGTCACCGACGCGTGCGCCGCGCATGGCGGTTTCTACCTGGGTTCCATCGGCGGCCCGGCGGCCCGCCTCGCCCAGGACTGCATCAAGAAGGTCGAGGTCCTGGAGTACGAGGAGCTCGGCATGGAGGCCGTCTGGCGGATCGAGGTCGAGGACTTCCCGGCCTTTATCGTCGTCGACGACAAGGGCAATGACTTCTTCCAGGACCCGGCGCCGACGCCGACGTTCACGAGCATTCCGGTGCGACAGGCGTAGCCCGTACGACGCAGGAACGGCTTGCGGCCATCACCCGCGTTGTTTGGGTGATGGCCGTTCGCTTTCACTGCAGCCGGTGCCGGTGCCGGTGCCGGTGCCGGGGGCAGGCGCAGGGCGGCCACGCCTGGCTGAGGCAGTACGGGTCGAAGCGGTCGCCGGCGACGACGTGCACCTGCGCCCGCTCCTCCTTCACCGCGCCGTCGGGGCCGGCCGTGTAGACGCGCAGGGTCATCAGGGACTGGCGGGACGGAGGGGCTGCGTCCACCCGGCGCCGCTCATGAGACGACCTCGTAGCCGAACAGCTCGGCATCGCGCCGCTGCTCGGCTTCCTCGTACGCCGCGTAGTACGGCCGCACCAGCGGCGAACGGCCACCGTCCACCGGGTGCTCCACGGGCCGGTGCCGCCGGACCCGGCGTGGGAGTTCCGGCGGATTCCCCGGCAGTACGAGGACCGTACGGATACGGGCGCGGCAGGTGCAGGTGTGCGGTGTGGGATCGGTGGGGTTCGCTCGGTGCCGACCGGTCGCCCGCGGCATGAGTAAAGCGCGCACCCGGGCGAGGCAACGGGAAATACAGTGAGCCATGTTGACGCTCCTTCGCGGATCAAGCGTTGGCCGTGCCCCGGGGCCGTAGGGCGGCCGCCGGGGCAACTACTGCGAGTGTCCCCATAGTTGCTCTGCGCTGATTACGATGTGCAGGGTGCAGCTGTCCCGCACACCGCTCGGGACGGGGAGGATGCGCCGATGACGTTCCAGCCACAGGGCCTCGAGCCGGGCCGCTCAGCGCGCGACCTGTTCGGCGAAAGAATCCGCTACTACCGCGAGATGCAGGGCTTGTCCCTGAGACGGCTCGCTGACGTGCTGAACTACAGCAAGTCGCAGCTGGCGCGGTATGAGCGGGCGGAATCGCTGCCGTACGACGATCTGCCGGCGAAGTTGGATGCGTGCTTCGGAACGGGCGGGCTCTTCGCCAGCCTGTATGAACTCGCGTTGCAGGAACCGTTTCCCGGCAAGTACCGGCTTGCGACCGAACTCGCGAAACAGGCGAAGGTCATCCGGCAGTACATGTGCTCCACGGTCCCCGGTCTGCTCCAGACCCGTGAGCTTGCCGCGCCGTCATTGCGCTGTGGGCGCCCACACGCCCCCGACGCGGAGATCGAGGCGATGGTCAAGGCCCGTATCGACCGGCAGGAGTTGCTGAATGCGCCAAAGCCGCCGCGCTGCTGGTTCGTTCTGGACGAGGCCGTGCTCCGTCGTCGGATCGGCAGTCCTGAGGTGATGCGCCGCCAGATGCTGTCCCTGATCGAGCGCGGGACAGCTCCACACGTGACCATCCAGGTTTTGCCGTACGACGCGGGCGAGCATGCGGAGATGGGGGGTTCGCTGACGCTCTACACCTTGCCGGACGAGCCACTTGTGGCCTACCTCGAAGGCAGTCGGTCCGGGTCAATAATCGAAAACCCGGACCATGTGGCGGAACTTGAGGAGTCCTACGATCTCATTAGGGCCATGGCCCTCTCGCCTCGCGACTCCGAGGCGCTGATCCGAGAGGCAATGGAGGACTGGACAGCATGCGAACCACCCCGGATCTGAGCGCCGTCGCATGGCGCAAGAGCAGCTACAGCAACAATGACGGGGGCGAGTGCGTCGAGGTCGCCGACAACCACCCCGGCCTGGTCCCCGTACGTGACTCCAAGGCCCCGCACGGACCGGCCCTCCTCATCCCCCACCACGCCTGGACCGCGTTCGTCACCGGCCTGAAGCGCTGAGCCCGGCAAGTCCCCCTGATCGCTAGACTGTTCGAGCGACGTGTCGTCAGACCTGCGTCACGTCGCTCAGTCAGTTCATGACCACGTTCATGGGGGAATCCACATCATGCGCACAATGAAGCGCGCCCTGGCCCTGGCGGCCACCACCATCGCCGTCGCCGGCATCACCTTCACCGGAGTCGCCCCGGCCAACGCCGCACCGGCCGGGACCGCAGCCGCGCGTGGCCGCGACTGCACCCCATACGAGACGGGGTTGCGGCAGCACACGATCGCTGCCGACAAGTACGAGGCGCTTGCCAAGAAGGAAGCCGCCAAGGCACACCCCGACCGGGACAAGCTCCGGCAGTACGACGCGAAGATTCATGACGAGAAGGTCCTGGTCAACAAGTTCAGGCAGGAGTACGAGGCGTGCATGCGGTGACTTCGTGACGTACGAGGTCCCGGCTTCCCAGGCGTCACCTCGCTCCGTTCACGACCACCTTCATGAGGGAATCCGCATCATGCGCACGGGAGCGACGCCAAGTGCCTTAAATACCGTCTGCAGTCGGACGAGCGCCGGAGGGTGGGAAATCATTACCGGCACCTCCTCGAGCAGGAACAGGACAAGGCCCACCCGGACCCAGCCATGATGGACAGGTACGAGCGCCAAGCAGTGGACGAATACCAATGGTCCCGCGTGTATCGGATGCAGTACGACAAGTGCCGGAAGGGCTGATGTCCCGGCGCCGCCACTGAGCGGTGCGGACACCTGAGGGCCCGGCTCACCAGAGCCGGGCCCTCACCCGTACGTGAGCCGATCGGTGAGCCGATGGCCGCATCCGGGAACAGAATCGCGGCCGCTGGTACTGAAAGAGACATGAGCGAGAACAGCGATTTCGGCAGCGGTCCCGTCGCCCCCGGAGCCCCCGGCAACCCCGGCCACCCCGGAGACTTCCGCATCGAGCACGACTCCATGGGTGAGGTCCGGGTGCCCGCGCACGCGAAGTGGCGGGCGCAGACGCAGCGGGCGGTGGAGAATTTCCCGATTTCGGGGCAGCGGCTGGAGCGAGCGCATATCGAGGCGCTGGCGCGGATCAAGGCGGCGGCGGCGAAGGTCAATGCGGAGCTGGGGGTGCTCGACGGGGAGACGGCGGTGGCCATTCAGGAGGCGGCCCGGGAGGTGGCGGAGGGGCGCTGGGACGAGCACTTCCCCATCGATGTGTTCCAGACGGGGTCGGGGACGTCGTCCAACATGAACGCCAACGAAGTCATCGCGACGCTGGCGAGCGAGCGGCTGGGCGGCGGCCGGAAGGTGCATCCCAACGATCATGTCAATGCCAGTCAGTCGTCGAACGATGTGTTTCCGTCGTCGATTCATATTGCGGCGACGGCCGCGGTCATCCGGGATCTGGTGCCGGCGCTGGAGCATCTGGCGGGGGCGCTGGACCGTAAGGCGGTGGATTTCGCCGAGGTGGTGAAGTCGGGGCGGACGCATTTGATGGATGCGACGCCGGTGACGCTGGGGCAGGAATTCGGGGGGTATGCGGCCCAGGTCCGCTATGGCGTCGAGCGGGTGCGGGCGTCGTTGCCGCGGCTGGCGGAGCTGCCGCTCGGGGGGACGGCGGTGGGGACCGGTATCAATACGCCGCCGGGATTCTCGGCCGCGGTGATTGCGGAGGTGGCGCTGGCCACGGGGCTGCCGCTGACGGAGGCCCGTGATCATTTCGAGGCGCAGGGGGCGCGGGACGGCATTGTCGAGATCAGCGGTCAGCTGCGGACCATCGGGGTCGGGCTGACGAAGATTGCCAATGATCTGCGGTGGATGGCTTCGGGGCCGCGGACGGGGCTGGCGGAAATTGCGCTGCCGGATTTGCAGCCGGGGTCGTCGATCATGCCGGGGAAGGTGAATCCGGTCATTCCGGAGGCCGTGCTGATGGTGGCGGCGCAGGTCACCGGCAATGATGCGACGGTGGCGGCGGCGGGTGCGGCCGGTAATTTCGAGCTGAATGTGATGCTTCCGGTGATCGCGCGGAATGTGCTGGAGTCGGTGCGGTTGCTGGCGAATGTGGCGCGGTTGCTCGCGGACCGGACCGTTGACGGGATCACCGCGAATGTGGAGCGGGCCCGCGAGTATGCGGAGTCGTCGCCGTCGGTGGTCACGCCGCTCAACAAGTACATCGGGTACGAGGAGGCGGCGAAGGTGGCGAAGAAGTCGCTCGCCGAGCGGAAGACGATTCGGCAGGTCGTGATCGAGGAGGGGTATGTCGAGCGGGGGCTGCTGAGCGAGGGGCAGTTGGATGCGGCGCTGGATGTGCTGCGGATGACCCGTCCGTAACGGCACCCTCGTCCTCATGCATCCGTAACGGCAGCACCGGCATCGCGCCTCCGTAACGGCACCACCGGCATCATGGATCCGTAACGTGCAGTGCGGCTCAGGTCACGGCGCGCGTAACTCCGTGGTCCTAAGCTCTGGTCATGACAGCGGACATGGTGGGGACGGCGGAGGGCGAGGCGGCCCGTACGGTCGGTCGGGCGCGGCGGGAGCAGGGCGCGCGGTGGGCGCCGGGGGAGCACATTCTGTGGCGTTACCGGGACAACGCCGATCCCTGCCGGATCCATATCGCCCGTCCGGTGACCGTTGTCCAGGACACCGAGGACCTGCTGGCGGTGTGGCTGGCGTCGGGTACGCCGTGCGTCAAGCCGGTGCTGGACGACGGGACGCCGGTGCACCGTGAGCCGCTGGCCACCCGCTACACCAGGGAGCGGCGGATCGCCTACGACCAGTGGTTCGGGACGGGGGTGCTGAAGCTGGCGCGGCCGGGGGATCCCTGGTCGGTGTGGCTGTTCTGGGAGCGTGGTTGGCGTTTCAAGAACTGGTACGTCAATTTGGAGGAGCCGCGTCGTCGTTGGCGCAGCGGGATTGACTCGCAGGATCATTTTCTTGACATCTGCGTCTATCCGGACCGGCACTGGGGGTGGCGGGACGAGGACGAGTTCGCACAGGCGCAGCAGGACGGGCTGATGACGTCCGCGCAGGCGGCGGAGGTCCGCTCGGCGGGGCGGGCGGCGGTCGCGCAGATCAGCGCGTGGGGCAGGCCGTTCGCGGACGGCTGGGAGAATTGGCGGCCCGATCCGGGCTGGGAGGTTCCCGGGCTTCCGGAGAACTGGGACCGTCCGCCGGACCGTTTGCGGTCGTGAGTGCGGAAAGGGAAGTGGGGTGAGTGAACCGGGCGAAGTGTGGAAAGACGCGCCTAAGGGTGACCGCCTTTTCCTGCGCGGCAAGAAGGGGGACCGATCCCCCTTGCTGTGCCGGGGGTCGGCAACCGTAGGATCGTCCTCCGCAAGGCTGCACAGGCGCAACTCCAGAACGGGAAAACGAACTTGACCGCGGTCGCAGGAGGGGCGAGGTCGTGAGCGCGACAAGCTACGACGGATATGAGGGCCTGAACCGGTTAGCACTTGACCGGGCGGGCCAGGCCGAGGCGTTCGACGCGATCGGTGACCGGTACGACGATGCCTTTCCGCACAAGGAGGGCCAGGTGGCGTCGGGTGCCTGGCTTGCGGGGGCGCTGCCCGCCGGGTCGCGGATCCTGGATGTGGGATGCGGTACGGGGCTGCCGACGGCCCGTCAGTTGTCCGATGCCGGGCATCGTGTCGTGGGCATCGATCTCTCCCCCTCGATGATCAAACTGGCCCGGGACAACGCCCCGGCCGGGGAATTCCACCGGCTGGACATCGCCGATCTGCGCGGCGGCCGGCTCGGCGGCTCCGGTTCCTTCGACGGAATTGCCGCCTTTTTCTCGCTTCTGATGCTGCCTCGTGCGGAAATCCCTTACGCGCTGGGCCTGCTGCATGATCTCCTACGACCTGAGGGGCTGCTGGCCCTGTCGATGGTCGAAGCGGATGTGGACGACTTCACGATTCCGTTCCTGGGCTCCTCGGTCCGGGTATCGGGGTACCTGCGGGACGACCTGCGCCGGGTCGTGCGCGACGCGGGTTTCGAGGTCGCCGGGGAGGATGCGTATGCGTATGCCCCGGCGAGTACGGACGTACCACCCGAGATCCAGCTCTTTCTGCACCTGCGACGCGTCTGAATCGCCTGATACGCGACGCGTCAGGTATCAGGTATGCAGCCCCGGACGGATGGAATCCCACGCGTGACGGAGCACCCCACCTCCCACGAATCGCGGCGGTCGGCCTCGACCGCCGCGCCCTCGGCGTCCCCATTTCGGGGGGCGGCCCAGGCGGCGGCGCTCGGGGCGGTTCCCGACCCGCGCAGCGCTCTGCAACAACCCACCGCGGCCGGGTTCGCGCCGCGCCCCGGCACCGGCTTCGCGGTGCGCGGCGGTGACGACATCGGCATGGACGTTGGTATGAGGGTGGGCATGAGTGGTGGCGGCGTGCATGGTGGCGCTCGGGACGAGCCGGTCGCGGATCACGGTGCGGCGGAGCGGGATGCGGCGGGTGAGGCGGAGCGCGATGCCGCGGAGCACACGGCCGGGCAGCTGACCGGTCATCATGTGAGAGACCACGCGGCCGGTCACGCCGCGGCGCGGGGTGCGTCCGGCCCGTACGGAAGCTCGTACGACGAGGCGTACCCGGATTCGTACAGGGAGGTGGCGATGCCCGTGGCCGGGCGGCCGGCCGGCGTGCCGGAGGAACGAACCGCGGCCCGCGCCGTGCAGGCGGCGGGGGCGGGCGCGGTGGGCCGTGCCCAGGCGCCGGAGCCGGGCGAGGACCCGCGGGCGGGGCAGGAGGCGCGTCCCGGCGGTGACGGCATCGGCCGGCAGCGCGAGGGCGGTGTCGGCTTTGCGGCGGGTGAGGCCGCCGGGGCGCAGGTGCCGCCGCCGGCCGGTCCGCCGCCCGCTCCCCCGGCCCGTTCCGGGCATCCTGGGGAGAGCGGTGAGGTGGTGGCGGCCCGGCAGGCGGGTGGCGACCGGCTGCGGTTCATCGGGGCGGCGACGCGGCGGATCGCGCGCGGGATAGACCTGGACGAGATCGTGCTGGGTCTGTGCCGGGCGACGGTGCCGACGTTCGCCGACGCGATCCTGGTGTATCTGCGGGATCCGTTGCCGGTGGGCGATGAGCGGCCGACGGGGCCGGTGGTGCTGCGGCTGCGGCGTACGGACCGGATTCCGGAGGAGCCGGACACCAATGGCGGCCGGTTGCCGGTGCTGCCCGCGCAGCCGGATCTCGGGCCCGCGATGGGCGGCAGCGCGGCGGAGCTCGCCGAGGTGCGGCCGGGTGGTCCGTTGGCGGAGGTGCTGCGGGGCGTGCGGCCGCTGTTCGGGGAGGCGCAGGCGGCGCGTACGGCGCTGCCGGAGCTGCTGGGGCCGGACACCCGGCTGCCCGGTGGTCACCGGGTGGTTCTGGCGCCGCTGCGCGGGCGGCGGCGGGTGATCGGGGCGGCGGTGTTCCTGCGCCGTCCGGACCGGCCGGCGTTCGAGCCGGACGATCTGCTGGTGGCGGCGCAGCTGGCGACGCACACCGCGCTGGGTGTGGACAAGGCGGTGCTGTACGGGCGCGAGGCGTATATCGCCGATGCGCTGCAGCGCACGATGCTGCCGGACTCGCTGCCGCAGCCGACCGGTGTGCGGCTCGCCAGCCGGTATCTGCCGGCCGCCGAGACGGCGCGGGTGGGTGGCGACTGGTACGACGCGATCCCGTTGCCGGGCAGCCGGGTGGCGCTGGTGGTCGGCGATGTCATGGGGCACTCGATGACGTCGGCGGCGATCATGGGGCAGCTGCGGACGACGGCGCAGACGCTGGCGGGGCTGGATCTGCCGCCGCAGGAGGTGCTGCACCATCTCGACGAGCAGGCGCAGCGGCTGGGCTCGGACCGTATGGCGACGTGCTTGTACGCGGTCTACGACCCGGTCGCGCACCGGATCATCATCGCGAACGCGGGGCATCCGCCGCCGGTGATGCTGCACCGCGGCGGCCGCGCGGAGGTGCTGAAGGTGCCGCCGGGCGCGCCCATCGGTGTCGGCGGGGTGGACTTCGAGGCGGTGGAGCTGGACGCCCCGGCGGGCGCGACCCTGGTGCTCTACACGGACGGGCTGGTGGAGTCGCGGATCCGGGATGTGTGGACGGGGATCGAGCAGCTTCGGGAGCGGCTGACCGAGACGGCCCGGCTGACGGGTCCCAATCCGCCGCCGCTGGAGCCGTTGTGCGACGAGGTGCTGGACATGCTCGGGCCGGGCGACCGCGATGACGACATCGCGCTGCTGGCCGCCCGGTTCGACGGGATAGCGCCGAGCGATGTCGCGTACTGGTATCTGGACCCGAAGGCGCAGACGGCCGGGCAGGCCCGTCGTCTGGCCCGCCGGGCGCTGGCGCGCTGGGGGCTGGACGAGCTGACCGACCAGGTGGAGCTGCTGGTGAGCGAGGTGGTCACCAACGCGGTGCGGTATGCGGAGCGGCCGATCACGCTGCGGCTGCTGCGGACCGATGTGCTGCGCTGCGAGGTGGGTGACGATGTGCCGCAGCTGCCGCGGCTGCGGCAGGCCCGGCCGTCCGACGAGGGCGGGCGGGGGCTGTATCTGGTCAACCGGATGGCGCGGCGCTGGGGTGCGACGCGGCTGAGTATGGGCAAGGTGGTCTGGTTCGAGCTGTCGATGCCGCCGGGGGCGCGTACCTGACGGCCGGCGGGCGCCCGGCCCGTATCCCACATATTGGACCCCGTCTGAGACCGGACGGGGTCCAACTCTTGCCGACATGCCTCCGGGGGCGTTGACTGCTTGGGTGGGCAAAAGGGGCAAACAGGGGCTTACGGTCCCACCACCCCCACGTCAGTCGAATGGGGAGGCATTCCTTCGATGACCAGCACCGCTCGCGATGTCCCGCACACGACGAACAACGCCGGGGTCCCGGTGGAGAGCGACGAGCATTCGCTCACCGTCGGGCGCGACGGCCCGATCCTGCTGCACGACCATTACCTGATCGAGAAGATGGCCCTGTTCAACCGCGAGCGGGTCCCCGAGCGGGTGGTGCACGCCAAGGGAGCGGGCGCCTACGGCACCTTCGAGGTCACCAACGACGTCAGCCAGTTCACCAAGGCGATCGTGTTCCAGCCCGGCAAGCAGACCGAGATGCTGGCCCGCTTCTCGACCGTGGCCGGTGAGCAGGGCAGCCCGGACACCTGGCGCGATCCGCGTGGCTTCGCCCTCAAGTTCTATACGGAGGCCGGCAATTACGACCTCGTCGGCAACAACACCCCGGTCTTCTTCGTCCGCGACACGATCAAGTTCCAGGACTTCATCCGCTCCCAGAAGCGGCGGCCGGACAACGGTCTGCGCGACAACGACATGCAGTGGGACTTCTGGACGCTGTCCCCGGAGTCCGCGCACATGGTCACCTGGCTGATGGGCGACCGCGGCATCCCCAGGACGTACCGCCACATGAACGGCTACGGCTCCCACACCTACATGTGGATCAATGAGAGCGGTCAGCGGTTCTGGATCAAGTACCACTTCAAGACCGACCAGGGCATCGACTTCCTCACCCAGGAGGAGGCCGACCGCCTCGCCGGGGTGGACCCCGATGTGCACCGGAAGGATCTGTACGAGGCGATCGAGGGCGGCAACCTCCCGTCGTGGACGCTGTATGTGCAGGTCATGCCGTTCGAGGATGCGGCCGACTACCGCTTCAACCCGTTCGATCTGACCAAGGTGTGGCCGCACGGCGACTACCCGCTGATCGAGGTCGGCCGGATGACCCTCAACCGGAACCCGGAGAACTACTTCATCCACATCGAGCAGGCCGCGTTCGAGCCCAGCAACCTGATTCCGGGCGTCAGCGTGTCGCCCGACAAGATGCTGCTCGGCCGGATCTTCTCCTACCCGGACACCCACCGGTACCGCATCGGCCCCAACTACACCCAGCTCCCGCCGAACCGGCCGCATGTGCCGGTGCACTCGTACGCCAAGGACGGCCCGATGCGCTTCGACCCGGCCCGCGTCGGCGCACCGTACGCGCCGAACTCGTACGGCGGACCGGCCGCCCCTCCCGAGCAGTTCGACCGGGCCGCCGGCTGGGAGACCGCTGGTGAGATGGTGCGCAATGCCTACACGCTGCGCCGCGAGGACGACGACTGGGGCCAGCCGGGCACGATGGTCCGCGAGGTCCTCGACGACGCGGCCCGCGACCGCCTCGTCCACAACGTCTCCGGTCATCTGCTGAACGGCGTCAGCCGGCCGGTGCGGGACCGGGCGCTCCAGTACTGGCGCACCATCGACAAGAACGTGGGCGACCGGATCGCCAAGAAGGTCAACGGAGGCTGATGACCGGCTCCGTATACGGCACCGCGGCCCCCGCCTTGAGGCGGGGGCCGCGGTGATGTCCGGGAGACCGGGCCGGCGTCAGTTGAAGTCGCTCAGGCTGTCTTTTCCGCTGCCGCCGCCCGGTCCGCGGCTGGTCCCGCCGGTGGTGTCGCCCCCGGTGGTGCCTCCGGTGGTGGTGTCACCGCCGGTGGTGCCGCCGTCCGGGAAGCCGGAGCCGGACGGGCTCGGCTCGGAGGGCTCGCCGGACGGGCGGCCGGTCGGCGTCGGGGTACCGGACGGCGTCGGGCTGTGCGAGGGGGTCTCGCTCGGGGTGCCGGACGGGGTGGGGGTCGCCGACGGGGTGTTGCTCGGCGTGGGGGTGGGCGTCGGGGCCACCCCGGCGCCCATGTCCGTGTTCAGGATGAACTGGTCGTTGGTGTCGCCACCCAGCGCGGCCTGGGTGTAGTCCGCCCACACCCGCGCCGGGTAGCCGCCGCCGTTGACCCGGCCGCCGCCGCCGGTGCCCTTGAGGGTGACCTGGGCACCGCCCTTGGGGGACTCGCCGAACATTCCGACCGCGGTGACCAGCTTGGGGGTGTACCCCACGAACCAGGCCGACTTGTCGTCGTCGGAGGTGCCGGTCTTGCCCGCCGCCTCGTACGCGGTGGTCTTCACGGCCTGCGAGGCGGTGCCGTCGTTGACCACGCCCGTCAGGACGGAGGTGATGGTGTCGGCGGTCCTCTCGCTGAGGACCCGATCGCCGATCGGCTTGCGCAGCTCGACGTCCTTCTGGCTGTCCTTGGCCTTGGTGACCAGGGTCGGGGTGACCTTCATGCCGTGGTGGTCGAGGGTGGCGTACGCGCCGGCCATCTGGAGCGGGCTGGCGCCCATGGTGCCCAGCGTCATGGCGGGCTGAACGTCCATCTTCTTGCCGTTCAGGCCCAGGTCGACCGCGGTCTGCTTGATCCTGTCCAGCCCGACATCCGCGCCCATCTGCGCAAAGACGGCGTTGACGGAGTTGTTGGTCGCGGTCTGGACGCTGATCTTCCCGTACTGCTCCTCGTCCTCGTTGGGCGGAGCGAAGGGGGTGGTACCGCCGACGACCGGGCGACGGTTGCGGCCGTCGTAGATCGTGCTCGGGGTGATCTGCACGCCGTCCTGAGTCTGTTCCTGGTTCTCCATCGCGGAGGCGAGGATCAGCGGCTTGAAGGTGGAGGCCGGCTGATAGTCCTCGCGGGTGGCGTTGTTGGTGTAGTGCTTCGGGTAGCCGTCGCCGCCGTACATCGCGACGATATGGCCCGTCTCCGGATCCACGGAGACGGCGCCGAGCTGAGCGTCCTGGTCGACCTTGCGCTTCTTGGGGTCGAGGTCGTCGGTGAGCTTGCGCTTGACGGACCGCTCCAGCGCCTTCTGCTTTTTCGGGTCGATGCCGAGGGTGATCGTCCACCCGCCGCGGTCGAAGTCCGACTTGTTGACGACGCCCTGGGCGAAGAGTTCCTGCTTCGCCTCTTCGATGAGGTAGCTTTCCTGGCCGGTCACACCGGCCAGCCGCTTGGGCTTGTCGGGGACGTCGAATTTCTGCCGGTCGCGATCCTGCGGGCTGAGCCAGTGCATCTCGACCATGTTGTTGAGCGTGTAGGCCCAGCGGTTCTTCACCAGCTTCCGGCCGGTCTTGCTCGCGACCGCCCAGTCGTACTGGCTGGGTGCCTGGAGCAGCGAGGCGAGATAGGCGCCCTGCGAGACGCTCAGATTGTCGGCATTCTTGCCGTAGTACGCCTGGGCCGCGGCCTGGATGCCATAGGCGCCGCGGCCGTAGTAGCTGGTGTTGATGTAGCCCTCGAGGATCTGGTCCTTGCTGTACTTGTCGTCCACCTTGAGGGAGATGATGATCTCCTGGAGCTTGCGGCTGACCGTCTGCTCGTCGCTCAGGTAGTAGTTCTTCACGTACTGCTGGGTGATCGTCGAGCCGCCCTGCTTGCCGTGCCCCAGCAGGGTGTTGAGGATGCCGCGGGCGGTGCCCATCAGGTCGACGCCGGAGTCGTGTTCGAAGTTCTTGTTCTCGGCGGCGATGAAGGCGCGCTGCACAACCTTGCGGATCTTGCTCAGCGGGACGGCCTCGCGGTTGACCGTGCCGGACCGGGCGATGACCTTGCCGTCGGCGTACTTGAAGACATTGGCCTGCTTGCCGGCGTCTTGATTGGCCTTGTCGGGAATATCGACGTACAGGTACAGGCCGATGAAGCCGAGCATGCCCAGCAGGATCACCCCGAGGACGGTCCCGAGGATCTTCTTCCAGGTGAAGAGGCGGCGTATGAAGCTCTTCTCCTGTTTCGGCTTGCTCTGTTTCGGCTTGGCCCGGCGGGCGCTCCCCTGCCTCGCCCGCCTCGCATCCGCTCGGCCCATCGCTCCAGCAACTCCAGTCGGTTCCGCCCCCGGGTCATTCAGCTGTTGAAGCTAACACCGCATCTGTCAACAGATACTCATCGATCACGGCTTTTCCTGGCGTGACAAACAGCACGGGGCGTACGGGAACCAACAGGGGGGTTTCGGCCATCGCTCTGGCGCTCCGGCAGGCCAGACGGGTATTGTGATAGCACTTTGCTAGATCAGCGTCATCACTTGATGCGGCGGACATCACGCGCCGCACCAGAGGAACGGGGAACCCCTATGTCCGCTCAGCCCGACCAGACCGGCCGGACCGATCAGGTAACGGCCGCCGACCCGGCCGTCGCACCGGCCGTCGCACCGGCCGTCGACGCTCCGGAGATGCCGGAGCCCCAGGTCCGCGAGACCGCCGCGCACAGCATCCCGGGCGGCCTCGCCCTGCTGCTGACCGTGTTCGGCGTCGCCCTGGGCATCGCCGCCATCAGCATCGGCGGCGTCCTCAGCTCCGGCGACAACAGATCACTGACCGCGCCGTTCGCGATCGTCGGCGCCCTTCTGGTGGTCGGCTCCTTCTTCTGCATGACCGGCGTGAAAATGGTCGCGCCCGGCGAGGCCCGGGTCATCCAGCTCTTCGGGCGGTACGTGGGCACCATCCGCACCGACGGTCTGCGCTGGGTCAACCCGCTGACCTCCGCCCAGAAGATCTCCACCCGGGTGCGCAACCACGAGACCGCCGTACTGAAGGTCAACGACGCCTACGGCAACCCGATCGAGCTCGCCGCCATCGTCGTTTGGAAGGTCGAGGACACCGCGCAGGCACTGTTCGAGGTCGATGACTTCCTCGAGTTCGTCTCCACCCAGACCGACGCCGCCGTCCGGCACATCGCGATCGAGTACCCCTACGACGCGCACGACGAAAACGGGCTGTCGCTGCGCGGCAACGCCGAGGAGATCACCGAGAAGCTCGCCCTGGAACTGACCGCCCGGGTGCAGGCGGCCGGCGTCCAGATCATCGAGACCCGCTTCAGCCACCTCGCCTACGCCCCCGAGATCGCCTCCGCGATGCTCCAGCGGCAGCAGGCCGGCGCGGTCGTCGCGGCCCGCCAGCAGATCGTCGAGGGCGCGGTCGGCATGGTCGAGTCCGCGCTGGCCAGGATCAACGAGCAGGGCATCGTCGAGCTGGACGAGGAGCGCAAGGCCGCCATGGTGAGCAATCTGATGGTGGTGCTGTGCGGCGACCGGGCCGCCCAGCCCGTCCTGAACACCGGCTCCCTCTACCAGTGAGCCCCGACCCCGAGGGGCCCGGCTCCGAGGGCGAGCGGACCCCCGCGCGACGGCCGCAGCAGCGCAAGCAGGTGCTGCTGCGGCTGGACCCGCTGATCCACGACGCCCTCACCCGCTGGGCCGACGACGAACTGCGCAGCGCCAACGCGCAGATCGAGTTCCTGCTGCGCAAGGCACTGTCGGACGCGGGGCGGCTGCCCAAGGGCGCGGGGGCCATTCCGCGGCGGGGGCGGCCGCCCAAAGGGGGGTCGCCGCCGGAGGCAGCGGGCGGGGGCTGACCGGGCGCCGCCTCGGTGCGGTCGGCCCGTCTCCGTAGCCCGCCCACGGGACAGGAGCCTGCCGTTTCCACCGGTGAGCCCGTGGGGGGCTGCGTAGACTCGACGATCATGACCATGCCACGTAATACGCCGTCGCGCTGCGCCAGAGCACGCTGAGACTCATACCCCTTCTTCTGTTCTGTCTGCTTCTGGCCGCTCTGGGGCTGGTGGGTCTGGTGGGGGTGGTCGGGCTGATCGCCCAAGGGATCCCCGTGCTCTGGGCCACGGTCCGCGACGAGGAGCCGATCGGGTCCGCGCTGCCCCGCCTGCGCTACCGGTTCCCGCTGCGGCCGGGAACGCAGGACAAGGCGAACGAGGCGATCCGGCGGTATGCCCCGGCGCACCTGCGGTGGGGCGAGGTGCAGCGCGAGCCCGGCCACCTCGGCCGTCCTGACACGAGCCGCCGCCCCGCGTCCTGACGCGCCGTCCGCGGCGCCGCACCCCGGGCAACGGCCCGCCCGGCCCACCCTGGCACCTGCATCGCGGTACAGCCGGACATCGAACTATACATCGCGAGTATACATCTCATGTAGAGTGCGTGGCATGCTCACCCGACACCCCCTCTCCGCACCCCCGGAGGCCCGCGGATGACCCCGGCCGGTTCCCTGCTCGAAGCGAGCGCACTGCGGAAGTCGTACGGGCCCACGCCCGCGCTCGACGGTGCGGATTTCTCGATCCATCCCGGCGAGGTCGTCGCCGTCATGGGCCCCTCCGGCTCCGGCAAATCGACGTTGCTGCACTGTCTCGCCGGGATCATCCGCCCGGATTGCGGGACCATCCGTTACGACGGGCGCGACCTCGCCGCCATGACCGATACGGAGCGCAGCGCGCTGCGCCGCGCGGACTTCGGCTTTGTCTTTCAATTCGGGCAGCTGGTGCCGGAGTTGACGTGTGTGGAGAATGTCGCGCTGCCGCTGCGGCTGGCCGGGGCCGGGCGCAAGGAGGCCGAGGCGCGGTCGCGGGAGTGGCTGGAGCGGCTGGAGGTGGACAAGGTCGCCGGCAAGCGGCCCGGTGAGGTGTCGGGCGGGCAGGGGCAGCGGGTCGCGGTGGCGCGGGCGCTGGCGTCGCGGCCGCGGGTGGTGTTCGCCGATGAGCCGACCGGGGCGCTGGACTCGCTCAACGGGGAGCGGGTGATGACGCTGCTGACGGATGCGGCGCGGGACACCAGCGCCGCGGTCGTGCTGGTCACGCATGAGGGCCGGGTTGCCGCGTACGCCGACCGGGAGGTCGTGGTGCGCGACGGCGTGGCGCGGGAGGTGACGGCGGCGGTATGAGCACTGACGACACCGAGCGCCGCGCCCCGTGGGTGCGGGACCTGGCGATGGGGATCCGCTTCGCGGCCGGCGGCGGGCGCGAGGGCTGGGTCCGTACGGTCCTGACGGCCGTCGGCGTCGGGCTGGGGGTGGTGCTGCTGCTCGGCGCCGCGTCCGTTCCGCACATCCTCGAGCAGCGGGAGCAGCGGGGGGATGCCCGTAGCCCGTACGGCATGACGACGGAGGGCAAGCCGTCCGCCTCCAGCCTGGTCTTCGCCCCGACCGAGACCGAATTCCGCGGGGATCGCATCTCGGGCTTGCTGCTGCACCCCGACGGCCCCGCCGCGCCCAGGCCGCCCGGCGTCGCCGCGCTGCCGCGGCCGGGCGAGATGGTGGTCTCCCCGGCGCTGAAGGAGCTGCTGGTCTCGGCGGACGGGAAGCTCCTGCGGGAGCGGCTGCCGTACCGGATCGTCGGCACCATCGGTGACCCCGGTCTGGTCGGGCCCGATGACCGGATGTACTACGCGGGCCGCGCCTCCTTCGCCGCCGACGACAACACCGTGCGCATCACCGGCTTCGGCCAGAAGTCCGAGGGCGGGGTCGTGCCCCCGACGCTCATCCTGCTGATCATCGTGGGGTGTGTGGTGCTGCTGATGCCGGTGGCCATCTTCATCGCCACGGCGGTGCGGTTCGGCGGGGAGCGGCGCGACCGGCGGCTGGCGGCGCTGCGGCTGGTCGGCGCCGATGTGCGGATGACGCGGCGGATGGCGGCCGGTGAGGCGCTGTTCGGGGCGCTGTGCGGGCTGGCGCTGGGTGGAGTGCTGTTCGTGGTCGCCCGGCAGCTGATCGCCCGGATCACCATCTGGGGCGTCACCGCCTTTCCGGCCGATGTGACGCCCGACCCGGCGCTGGCGGCGCTGGTGCTGCTGGCCGTGCCGGTGCTGTCGGTGGTGGTCACCCTGCTCGCCCTGCGCAGGGTCGGCATCGAGCCGCTGGGGGTCGTACGGGAGTCCACGGGGCGCCGCCGCCGGCTGTGGTGGCGGCTGCCGCTGCCGGTCGCGGGGGCGGCCCTGCTGCTGGCCGCCGGAGGGCCGGAGGCCGACGGCGGGGTGCCGCACACGAAGTGGATCGCGGGCGGCGCCGTGCTGTTCCTCATCGGGATCACGGTGCTGCTGCCGTGGCTGGTCGAGGCGGTCGTCGCGCGCTTCCGGGGCGGCCCGGTGGCATGGCAACTGGCCATCCGCCGCCTGCAGTTGAGCAGTGGTGCGGCCGCACGCGCGGTCAGCGGCATCACCGTGGCGGTCGCCGGGGCCATCGCCCTCCAGCTGTTCTTCGCCGCCATCCAGAGCGACTTCGTCAAGGCGACGGGACAGGACTCCGACCGGGCCCAGCTGGACATCGAACTGCCCGTCAGGGACATCACCACGACCCGGAAGGCGATCGCGGCATTCCGTGCGACCGAGGGCGTCCGTGGCGTGATCGCCGCCCTGCACAGCGAGGCCTTCCGGCCCGGACCGCTGCGCATGGGCGAGGACGCCTTCCCGAGCACCGAGGTCACCGTCGGGGACTGCAGCACCCTGCGGGAACTGGCGCGCACCGGCTCCTGCAAGGACGGCGATGTGTTCGTGGTCCAGGACAGCACCGGCATGGTGGACGACGCGGAGCTCGCCAAGACCGCCCGGCCCGGTGCCCGGGTGCTGCTCGACCGGGAATCGGGGTCCGGCAAGGCGCCCGCCGCGCCGCGGCTGTGGACCATCCCGGAGTCGGCCCGTGTGGTCCCGTCCCGCGAGGACCCCATGGGCCGGCCGAACGCCGGCGTCTTCGCCACTCCCGGCGCCCTGGACGCCGCCGTCCTGCATTCCCCCGGGGCCCGCGCCCTGATCCGGACCGACCCGCGGGTGCCCGATGCCGAGGAGTACGTCCGTAACACCGCGGCCCGCATCGATCCCGCGAGCGACGTCTACGCCCTACAGGAGACCTCGATCGACAAGCAGTACGCGAGCGTGCGCACCGTCCTGCTGGTGGCCTCCACCGCGACGCTGGCCCTGATCGCCGCCAGCATGCTGGTCTCCACGCTGGAGCAGCTGCGCGAGCGGCGGCGGCTGCTGTCGGTCCTGGTGGCGTTCGGGACGCGGCGGGGCACGCTGGGCTGGTCGGTGCTGTGGCAGACCGCCGTGCCGGTGGTGCTGGGGCTCGCGCTGTCCGTGGCGGGCGGCGTGGGGCTCGGTCTCGTCCTGCTGAGGATGGCGGGCAAGAGCGGCCTTGCCTGGTCGGCGGTCTGGCCGCCCGCCGCGACCGGGGCCGCGCTGGTCCTGGTGGTCACCGGCCTCAGCCTGCCGCCGCTGTGGCGGATGATGCGGCCGGACGGGCTGCGGACGGAGTGAGCCGTACGGATGAGCAGAACGGGGTCAGCAGAACGGGGTGAGTAAGAGCGCTCCGGGTGGCGGCCGCCACCCGCCCCCCGGCGGGCTATACCACCCGCGTATACACGAGCGATACACCACGACGTAAGGTGGTCGGCATGTCAATCGGACATACGCTGCTGGGCCTGCTGGAGTCCGGCCCCCGCCATGGTTACGACCTCAAGCGGGCCTTCGACGCACACTTCGGGCACGACCGGCCGCTGCACTACGGCCAGGTCTACTCCACGATGTCCCGGCTGCTGAAGAACGGCCTGGTCGAGGTGGACGCCGTGGAGCCCGGCGCGGGCCCCGAGCGCAAGCGGTACGCGATCACGGACGCCGGCGTCACGGACGTCGCCCAGTGGCTCGCCCGCCCCGAGAAGCCCGAGCCCTACCTTCAGTCCACGCTCTTCACCAAGGTCGTCCTGGCGCTGATGACCGACCGCAATGCCGCCGAGCTGCTGGACACCCAGCGCGCCGAGCATCTGCGGCTGATGCGCGGACTGACCGAGCGCAAGCGCGGCGGCGACCTCGCCGACCAGCTGATCTGCGACCATGCGCTGTTCCACCTGGAGGCCGATCTGCGCTGGCTGGAGCTGACCGCGGCGCGGCTGGAGCGGCTGGCAGCGGCGGTCAGGCCATGACGCCGGAGGGATCCCTGCTCTCCGGGGAGGCGCTGCACAAGTCCTACGGGTCCACGCCCGCGCTGGACGGCGCCGACTTCTCCATCCACCCGGGCGAGGTGGTCGCCGTCATGGGCCCCTCCGGCTCCGGCAAATCCACCCTGCTGCACTGCCTCGCGGGGATCATCGGCCCGGACTCGGGCACGGTGCGCTACGGCCCGCACGAGCTGACCCGGCTCAGCGACGCCCAGCGCAGCGCCCTGCGCCGCAGCGACTTCGGCTTTGTCTTCCAATTCGGCCAGCTGGTACCGGAGTTGACCGCGCTGGAGAATGTCGCGCTACCGCTGCGGCTGAACGGCACCAAGCGCAAGGAGGCCGAGCGGCAGGCCCGCGAGTGGCTGGAGCGGCTGGAGGTGGAGGCCGTACACGGCCGACGGCCCGGTGAGATATCCGGCGGCCAGGGCCAGCGGATCGCGGTCGCCCGCGCGCTCGCCACCCGCCCGCGGGTGATCTTCGCCGACGAGCCGACCGGCGCCCTGGACTCCCTCAACGGCGAACGCGTGCTGACCCTGCTGACCGATGCCGCGCGCGACACCAGCGCCGCGGTCGTGCTGGTCACCCACGAGTCCCGGGTCGCCGCCTACTCCGACCGCGAGATCGTCGTCCGCGACGGCCGGGTCAAGGATGCGCCGGTGGGCCTGATATGAGCCGTCCGTGCAGGTGAGCGGGGCCCGCGGCGGCCCGTCGGTCTGGGCCCGCGACCTGGCGATGGGGATGCGGTTCGCGGCCGGCGGCGGGCGCGAGGGCTGGATCCGTACGGCCCTGGCGGCACTCGGCGTCGCCCTGGGCGTGGCCGTACTGCTGCTCGGCGCGTCCGTACCGTCGCTGACGAACGCCTGGCACGGCCGCGAGAAGGCCCGCGAGAACCTCGGCCAGGAGCACGAGCCGAAGGCCGCCGACACCACCGTGCTCTACGCCTCGGCGGACACCGTCTTCCACGGCGCGCAGATCCGCGGCCGCCTGGTACGGCCCGACGGCGCGCATCCGCCCGTACCGCCCGGCATCCGCCACCTGCCGGGCCCCGGCCGGATGTGGGTCTCGCCCGCCCTCAAGGAACTGCTGGACTCCCCCGGCGGCGCGCTGCTGCGCGACCGGCTGGACTACGGCGTGGCCGGTGTCATCGGCGACGAGGGCCTGCTCGGCCCGCAGGAGCTGACCTATGTGGCCCGGCCCGCCACCTTGCGCGAGTCCGACGGCTACCGCATCGACCACTTCGGCAAGGACTGGGAATCGCCGCCGATGCGGGCGCCCGTCGTCCTGCTGGTGATCATGACGTGTGTGGCGCTGATGATGCCGGTCATGGTCTTCCTCGGCACCTCCCTGCGGTTCGGCAACGAGCGCCGCGAGCGGCGGCTGGCCGCGCTCCGCCTGGTCGGCGCCGATGTCCGCACCACCCGCCGGATCGCCTCCGGCGAGGCGCTGTTCGGCTCGCTGCTGGGGCTCGCCGGGGGCGCCGTGCTGTTCCTGGGCGGGCGGCAGTTCGCGTCGCCGATCACGCTGTGGGACGTCAATGTCTTCCCCTCCGACGTGGCGCCCGGCCCGCTCGCCGCCACGGCGATCGCCGTGCTCGTCCCGACGGCCGCGGTCGTGGTGACGCTGATCGCGCAGCGCGGCATCACCGTCGAACCGCTCGGCATCGTCCGCAACCGCCCCCCGCTGCGCCGCCGACTGCTGTGGCGGCTGGCATTGCCCCTGGTCGGCGCCGTACTGCTGGCGCCGCCGGCGTGGGCGGGGCCGTGGACCGAGAGCGGGCTCAACACCCTCCGCCTCGCGGCCGGTGCGATGCTGCTGCTGTTCGGGGTCACCGCGCTGCTGCCCTGGCTGGTCGACGCGGTCGTCGGCCGGCTGCGCGGCGGGCCGGTTCCCTGGCAACTGGCCGTCCGCCGCCTGCAGTTGAGCAGCGGCTCGGCCACCCGCGCGGTCAGCGGGATCACCGTCGCGGTGGCCGGCGCCATCGCCGTCCATATGCTGATGACGGGGATGCAGGCCGGTTACGCCCAGGCGTATGCGATCTCCGGCAGGCTCCCGCAGGTCGGCTACTGGGCCGGCGCGGCCGACTGGCCGGGGACCGAGCGGGCGCTCGGCGCGCTGCGGGCCACGCCCGGGGTGACCGCCGCCCGCGGCGCCATCGACGCACTGGCCGGCCGGCTGCCCCGGCACGGTGACGGCGCCACCGGGTACGACGCCTCGAAGAGCGCGTCCCTGGCCGTCGGCAGCTGCGCCGAACTGCGGCGGCTGGCCCGCCTTCCCTCCTGCCGCGACGGCGATGTGTTCGTGACCGGCGCCCGGAGCAAGGGCGCCACCCGGCCGCCGCTCGCCCCCGGCGCGGCCCTCAACCTCACCCCGTCGATCGGCGACGAGCCGCCGCCGCCCCCGCACCCCTGGAAGATCCCCAGGACCGCCCGCACGGCCCGCCTTCTCTCCCCCGCGGTCGACCCCGGCCCCTTCTCCTTCGGCTCGTACGACGTCCTGGCCACACCCGCCGCCCTTGATCCCGCCCGGCTCCAGGACCCCACCATGGAGCTCAGGGCCGACTTCGACCGCGGTGCCCCGGACGCCCTCGAGCACCTCCGCAACACCGCGGCTCGCATCAACCCGGCCCTGCACGAGCACTCCTACCTCGACAACCCCCATGACCAGCAGCTCTCCAGCGTCCGCAACGGCGTCTTCATCGGCTCCGTCATCACCCTGCTGCTGATCGGCGCGGGCCTGATCATCTCCACCGTCGAGCAGCTCCACGAGCGCCGCCGGCTGCTGTCCACCCTCGACGCCTACGGCACCCGCCGCACCACCCTGGGCTGGTCGGTCCTGTGGCAGACCGCCCTCCCGGTCGCCCTCGGTCTGGGCCTGGCGCTCGGCTGCGGGCTGGCGCTGGGGGGCCTGCTGCTGACCATGATCGACAGCGCGGTGGTCGTGGACTGGCCGGTGATGGCGGGGATGACCGGTATCGGCGCCGCGGTGATCCTGTTCGTCACGGTGCTCAGCCTGCCGCCGCTGTGGCGGATGATGCGGCCGGACGGGCTGCGGACGGAGTGACCCCCGGATGCCCACCGACCTCCGCGGCCCCGAGGCCGTCCGCTGGTGCCACGACCTCGCCATGGGCGCCCGGTTCGCGGTCACCGGCGGCCGCCGGGGCTCGATCCGTACGGCCCTGACGGCGCTCGGTGTCGGCCTGGGCGTGGCCGTGCTGCTGATCGCGGCCGCCGTCCCGAACGCCATGAACGCCGCCATCGCGCGCGACCGGGCCCGCTCCACGGTGCCCGCCGTCGAAGGGTCCGGGCCGACGGACCGCACGCTGCTGATCACCACGGCGGACACCGCGTACCGCTACGAGGTGATCCACGGCCGGGCGTTGCGGGCGGAGGGCCCGCACGCCCCCGTCCCGCCCGGACTGTCCCGGGTGCCCGCCCCCGGCGAGATGGCCGTCTCCCCCGCCCTCGCCGACCTCCTCGCCTCCCCCGACGGCGCGCTCCTCAAGGGCCGCTTCCCCCATCTGCGGATCACCGCCCGGATCGCCGACGCGGGCCTGACCCACCCCGGCGAACTCCTCTTCTACGAGGGGGCCGACGCGCTGCGCGGGCCCGACGAGGACGTCGAGCGGATCACCGCCTTCGGGGAACGGGGCAACGGGTTCGCGTTCAGCCCGCTGGCCGTCCTGGCCATCGTCGTGGGCTGTGTCGCCCTGCTCGTGCCCGTCGCCGTCTTCCTCGCGACCGCGGTGCGGTTCGGCGGGGAGCGCCGCGAACGACGGCTGGCCGCCCTCCGCCTGGTCGGCGCCGACCGGGCCACCACCCGCCGCATCGCCGCGGGCGAGGCGCTGGCCGGTGCCCTGCTCGGCATGCTCACCGGCGCCGCGCTCTTCCTCGCCGGCCGCACCCCGCTGTCCACCATCACCACCTCCAACCTCGGCGTCTTCCCCTCCGACGTCGTCCCGGACGCCGCGCTGACGGCCTTCATCGCCCTGGCCGTCCCCGCCTGCGCGGTGGGCGTCACCCTTTTCGCCATGCGGCGGGTCACCGTCGAACCGCTGGGCGTGACCCGTACGGCGCCACCGCTCCACCGCAGGCTGTGGTGGCGGCTGCTGCTGCCCGCCGCCGGAGTGGCGCTCCTCCTGCCGCAGGCGATCGGCGAGATCTGGTCCGGGGACACCGCCATCATCCAGACGATCCTCGGCACCTCCCTCCTCCTGCTGGGCGTCGCGGCGCTGCTGCCCTGGCTGCTGGATGCCGCGGTGGCCCGGCTGGGCCGCTCCGGGCGCGGCAGCCCGTCCTGGCAACTGGCCGTTCGGCGCCTCGGGTTGAGCGGTACCACCGCCGCCCGCTCGGTCAGCGGAATCACCGTGGCGGTGGCCGGCGCCCTCGCCCTGCAGCTGCTGCTGACCGGCGTCGGGGTGCAGTTCTCGCCGGAACCCGTCCCGGACACCCGGTGGACGGTGGCCGAGGCGCGGGGCGGCGCGGTGCCCGCCGCCCGCGCCCACGAGATGTACGCCCGGCTGTCCGCGGCCGACGGCGTCCGCACTTCTCTCGGTCTGATCGCGGCCAACGCGGGTCCGGCCGGGCCGACGCGCGACCCCGCCCTCCAGGACACCGCCCCCGAGCCCTACCCCCTGACCCTCGGCGACTGCGGCTCGCTCCGCGAACTGGCCCGCCTCACCTCGTGCTCCGACGGCGATGTCTTCCTCGTCAAGAACGGCGGCGACGCCACCCCGCGCCCGGGGGAACGGCTGGCGCTCGAGCCGGTCAGCAGCGACGCCGACCACCGACGCCCCGCCACCTGGACGGTCCCGGCCACCGCCCGCCACGTCCACCTCCGCGCCTCCGCCCCGCCCTGGGTCGCGGCATCCGGCGTCCTCGCCACGCCCAAGGCGCTGGACTCCGCCCTTCTGCGCCGTCCCACCGTCAGCACCGTGCTACGGCTCGACCCGGACCACCCCGACGCCCTCGAACACGTACGCAACGCCGCCGCCCGCACCGGCGTCCGCGTGGACGTGATGACCTTTGTGTCCGGCGACACCGACGACGGCGTCCTGAGCCTCACCCGCCGCGGCCTGACCGCCGGCGCCATCGCCGTCCTGGTCCTGATCGGCTGCGGCCTGCTGCTCACCACCCTGGAGCAACTCCACGACCGCGCCCGCCTGTTGTCGGCCCTCGACGCCTTCGGCACCCCCCGCGCCGTCCTCGGCCGCGCCATCCTGTGGCAGACCGCCCTCCCCGTGGCCCTGGGCCTCACCCTGGCCCTCACCTGCGGCCTCTCCCTCGGCACCCTCCTCGTCCACATGGCGGGCCGCCCCCTGCAACCCGACTGGCCCGCAATCGTCACCCTCACCGGCACGGCCGCCGCGGTCATCCTGGGCATCACGGCCCTTTCCCTGCCGCTCCTGTGGCGGCTGATGCGGCCGGCGGGGCTTCGTACGGAGTAGCGGCCACGGCGGGCGCGACGCCTGAGCGTTGCCTCAAGAGCGGCGTGGCGTGGTGGCATATGACCGCCCTGCCGCCCCGTGACGAACAGGACCTGTATGCGCCCCCGCACCACCCCGACCCTGCTGGCGAAGTCGACTGGCTGATGGAACGGGTGCCGGGCGCCCGGTCAGAGGTGTTGGGGGGTGAGATCTGTGTGACGCCGTTGGCGGATGCGGCTCATGCGGGCGTACTGACCGACCTCGCGCTCCTGTTCACGGAAGCGTACGCCGAGGCCCGGATCCCCGTATACGTGATGGTCAACCGGCGGGACGAGCGCATCCACGTGCACACCGCCCCCTCCGGCGGCACCTACCGCAGCCATCGTGTCCACACCCCCGGCGAGCGCGTCACGCTCCCGGCCTCCATCGGCGCGGAGGTCGAGCTCGATGTGGCGGCGGTCATCGAAGCCGCCCGCCCACCCTTCCCGAACGGGTGGACGTGGTCATACGAGACGTGTGCGGGCGGCCCGGCCTACGATGATGGCCTCGACACCAGCCAACGGGAGGCATCTGATGTCTGCAGCACCCGTCGAGCCACCGCCCTCGGACGCACCGCTGACGCAGCTCGCCGTGGCGAACAGGCTCATGGAGCAGAACCCGGGCCACCGCGTCGAGATCATCGGAGGCGTCATCGTTGTGACCCCACCACCGAACGTTCCTCACGAGCGGGCGCTGAAGCGGGTCGCAGCCCCGTTGATCGCGGCAGGCCTGGACGACGGCGAGGAGTCGGAGCTGTTCCAAGGCATCGGCGTGTGGCTGCCTGACGGGCCTGAGAACTACGCCATCCCGGATCTGTGCCTGGTCGACGCCGATATCGAAGAACACAAAATCACGAACGACTGCTACGACCCGGTGGTCTTCCGCCTCGTCCTCGAGGTCACGTCGAGCAACTACAACAACGACCTTCGGGCAAAGGTGGTCGCTTACGCCAACGCCAAGATCCCCGTCTACGTGATCATCGACCGCAAGCACGAGCGCATCCACGTCCTCACCGACCCGGCGGAGAACGGCTACGACAGCCACCGTGTGCACGCCGCAGGCGAGCAGATCACGCTTCCCGAATCCATCGGCGCCGAGGTCAAGCTCGACGTTTCCGAGCTCCTGGCAGCCGGAAAGAGCCAAGCCTGACCGCCCCTCAGCCCTCCACCACCCGCACCGGCAACAACCGCATGGCCTCCCGCAACGCCCCCGCGAACTCCTCGAATTCCGCCTGGCGGGCCGTGCCCGTGCGCATGGCGAGGGCGATTCTCCGCGACGGCTGCGGGTCCGCGAAATAGCCGGTCGTCAGCAGTTCATTGCGGGCCGTCTCCACCCGTAGCGCCGTACGCGGCAGCAGCGTCACCCCGAGTCCGCCGGCCACCAGCTGGACCAGCGTGGACAGGCCGGCCGCGCTCGTGGTCACCGGGGCGCCCTCCTCCCGGCCCGCCTCGCGGCAGATGTCCAGGGCCTGGTCACGCAGGCAGTGGCCCTCGTCCAGCAGCAGCAGATCGAGTTCCTTCAGCGCGCCCCTCGGTATGTCGGCGCGGCCGCCAAGCCAGTGCTCCTTGGGTGCGACCAGGACGAAGTCCTCGTCGAAAAGGGGGAGTTCGGCGATCTGGGGGACGCCCAGCGGGACGGCAAGGAGGAGGAGATCGAGGCGGCCCTGGGTGAGGCCTTCGAGCAGCGAGGCGGTCTGTTCCTCGTGGACCTGGAGGTCGAGGTCCGGGTACGAGCCGTGGGTGAGCCGCAGGACCGCCGGCAGGAGGTACGGGGCGACGGTGGGGATGACGCCGAGACGCAGGACGCCCGTGAAGGGGGCGCGGGCCGCCTCCGCCTCCTCCATCAGGTCGCCGACGGCCTCCAGGACCGTACGGGCGCGCGCCGCCACCCGCTCCCCTGCGGGCGAGAGCAGCACCTTGCGCGTCGTACGCTCCAGAAGCTGGACGCCGAGCGCCTCCTCCAGCGCGGAGACCGCACCGGACAGCGCGGGCTGGCTCATGCCGATCTCGGCGGCCGCCTCGCGGAAATGCAGATGCTCGGCCACCGCGGCGAACGCCCGCAGCTGGGCCAGGCTGGGCTGGCGGGGCCTGGCGCCCGGTGTCAGCGGTGAAGCCACTGATAACCACCTCCGATCAACATCAACCAGTCTAGCTATTTCCCTGATCAATGTCTCCTGTGCCAGGGTGTGAACCGTCCAAGCCCCAAGGAAAGCCAACGCAGACCCCCAAAAGGGGCAGTTCGCTGGCTTTTCCCCCCGCTGCAAGGAGAGCGCGTGCTCACTGTTGGTGACAAGTTCCCCGAGTTCGATCTGACCGCCTGCGTCTCGCTGGAGACCGGCAAGGAGTTCGAGCAGATCAACCACAAGACCTACGAGGGCAAGTGGAAGATCGTCTTCGCGTGGCCCAAGGACTTCACCTTCGTGTGCCCCACCGAGATCGCCGCCTTCGGCAAGCTGAACGAGGAGTTCGCCGACCGCGACGCGCAGATCCTCGGCTTCTCCGGTGACTCCGAGTTCGTGCACCACGCCTGGCGCAAGGACCACCCGGACCTGACCGACCTGCCCTTCCCGATGCTCGCCGACTCCAAGCACGAGCTCATGCGCGACCTCGGCATCGAGGGCGAGGACGGCTTCGCGCAGCGCGCCGTCTTCATCGTGGACCAGAACAACGAGATCCAGTTCACCATGGTGACCGCCGGCTCCGTCGGCCGTAACCCCAAGGAGGTCCTGCGGGTCCTCGACGCCCTGCAGACCGACGAGCTGTGCCCCTGCAACTGGTCGAAGGGCGAGGACACCCTCGACCCGGTCGCGCTCCTCTCGGGCGAGTGAACTGACCTCTGAACGGAAGGCTGATCCGACATGGCTCTCGATGAGCTCAAGTCCGCCGTACCGGACTACGCCAAGGACCTGAAGCTGAACCTCGGTTCGGTAATCGGCAACAGCGACCTGCCCCAGCAGCAGCTGTGGGGCACCGTGCTCGCCTGCGCGATCGCCTCGCGGTCGCCGAAGGTGCTGCGTGAGCTGGAGCCCGAGGCGAAGGCGAACCTCTCCGCCGAGGCGTACAAGGCCGCCAAGTCGGCCGCCGCCGTCATGGCGATGAACAACGTCTTCTACCGCACCCGGCACCTGCTGTCGGACCCGGAGTACGGCAACCTCCGTGCCGGTCTGCGGATGAATGTCATCGGCAACCCGGGCGTGGAGAAGGTCGACTTCGAGCTGTGGTCGCTGGCCGTCTCGGCCATCAACGGCTGCGGTATGTGCCTGGACTCGCACGAGCAGGTGCTCCGCAAGGCGGGCGTGGACCGCGAGACGATCCTCGAGGCCATCAAGATCGCCTCCGTCCTGCAGGCCGTGGGCGCCACGCTGGACGCCGAGGACACGCTGGCGGAGTAATTCCCCGGCACCCTCAGAACAGACGGAACCCCGCAGATTCTTCTGCGGGGTTCCGTGCGTTCCGACGGGGCTCCGTGCGTTGCGGGCTCCGTGCGTTGCGGGCTCCGCCCTACTTGTCGGCCCCCGCGCGTCCCTCCGCGTTCGCCGCCCCGATCGCGGTGGCCCCGTGGGGCCCTGTCGCCATCCGCAGCGCCTGCTCCTTGGAGTACCCGCGGAGATAGCCGACGACCGTGTTGGTGACGGCCACCAGGGGGACGGCGACGACCGCGCCGCCGATGCCGGCGACCAGACTGCCGCAGGCGACCGAGAGGATCACGGCGAGCGGGTGGACCCGTACCGCACGGCCCAGGATGAACGGCTGCAGGACATGGCCCTCGAGCTGATTGACGGCCAGGACGATCGCCAGCACGATCAGGGCCGTGAACACGCTCTGGGTGACCAGCGCGATCAGGCAGGCCAGCGCGCCGGAGATCACCGCGCCGACCAGCGGGATGAACGCGAAGAGGAAGATGAAGACGGCGAGCGGCACGGCCAGCGGGACGTCGAGGATCCACAGGCCGATGCCGATGAATATCGCGTCGATCAGGGCGACTATCACCGTGCCGCGGACGTAGGCGGTCAGCGTCCGCCAGGCCCGCGGGCCCGCGCCCGCCACGCCCTCGCGGGCCGCGCCGGGGACGAGCTTGAGGAGCCAGGTCCAGATACGGGGGCCGTCGTAGAGCAGGAAGAGCGTGGTGAACATCGCGAGCAGGATGCCGGTGAACACCTCGAGGACGACGGTGACGCCCTCCAGCCCGGCCGTGGTGATCGCCTCGGTGTTGTGGCTGACCGCGTCCTGCAGATTCTTGGCGATCTGGTTGATCTGATCCTCGGTCACATGGAACGGGCTCTTGAGCAGCCAGCCCTTGAGCTCGGTGATGCCCTCCTGGATGCGGCTGGACACCGAGTCGATGTTGTCCTGGACCTGCCAGACGACGAACCAGCCGACCAGGCCCATGACAACGAAGCCGCCGATGAAGGTCAGCGCCGTGGCCAGCCCACGCGCCAGCCCGCGGTTGCGCAGCCATGCCACGGTGGGCTGGAGGAGCGCCGTGATCAGCAGAGCCGCGGTGAAGGACAGCACGACCAGTTCGATGGAGGTGATGATCTGTGCCAGCACCCACAGCGTCCCGGCCAGGACGAGCAGCCGCCAGGCGACCTCGGTGGCGACCCGTACACCCCACGGCACCGCCGCGACGGGATCCGGGCGGGCCGCAACGGCGGGCGCATAGGCGGGCGGTGCAGGGACGGAGTCGGGCGGCGGGGCGGCGGCGGGCGGGACCTCCTCCGCAGCCGGCCGCGGCACGCCGTCCACCGCCTTCAGGGTGTCCGGTACGGCGGTACGGGTGGCGGTGAGCGTTCCGGCCGGACCGTCGGCGGCCGCGGCCGCCGCCGCGTGGGCGGGCCGTGCGGGGACGCCGTCGGGCGTGAACTCGGCACGCCTCAGCTCATCCGGGTCGCCTGCTACCGCAGCGGCCTCCGCCCGGCGGCGCTGGTCCTCCAGCCGCTGCGCGAGCCGCGTCAGACCGGCGCCGAGGCCGCCGACCCACTGAGGCAATCTGGACATGTCGCTTCCTCTTCCCCGCCCTTACGCCACACCTGACGGCACGACGTTACCTGTGCCGGACACGCGAAACCCCCGACGCTCACGCAGTCGGGGGTTTCGGAAGTGCCGGGCGCTGCCGGTACGGCCTAGTACCAGTTGTTGGCCTGCCAGAACGACCAGGCGCCGCAGGGGCTGCCGTAGCGGTCGTTCATGTAGTTCAGGCCCCACTTGATCTGGGTGGCCGGGTTGCTCTGCCAGTCGGAGCCCGCCGAGGACATCTTGGAGCCCGGCAGAGCCTGGACGAGGCCGTAGGCACCGGAGGAGGCGTTGGTGGCGCGGTAGTTCCAGCCGGACTCATGGTCCACTATGTTGCTGAAGCACTGGAACTGGTCGCCGGCGACCATGCCGCGCGCGAGGGCCTGCGTCTCGGCGATGGTGTAGGAGCTCTTGCCGAGGAGGTCGCCGACGTCGCGCTCTGCGGAGCGGGACGCGGCCTGCTCCTTCTTCTTGCGCGCTTCGGCTGCCTTCTGCGCCTTCGCCTCGTCCGCGGCGTCCTTCTTGGACTGCGCGGTCTCCGCGGCTGCCTTGCGGGCGTCCTCCTGTGCCGACTTCAGGGCTGCCGCGTCCGCCTGGGTGGACGCGTCGTCCGCCTGCTGCGTCAGGGAAGCCGTCTGCACCTGGGCCTGTGTGCCCGCGGGGATATCAGCGATCGTCGCATCGGCAGCGGCAGCCTCGGTGTTGCCCATCGAGGCGGGCTGTCCTGCGGCGACGCCGACCACGGCGCCGACGGTGGTGACCGCGGTGGCGGAGGCCACGGCGAATCCCCGGACCGAGATCCGGCTCACACGATTTCCTTCCAGCATCGCCCGCATAGGTGACCTCGCGGACGCAATCGTGCCCCTGGCGCTGGTCTCCCCTTGTTCCGGACCCAGTTGAGCGGGCGGGACCGGCTGGTCACGGGAGGCACTGGCCCGGTACGTCCCCCTGGGGGGTCCGCGTGGTGCTCGGGCGGCATACGGCGACTCGCTATGAAGTTCGGTTGTTCCGCACCTCTGGGGATGCTGGTGGTGCCGTATGCGGGGCCTGACAGGACCCAGACTCTGCCCGAACGGGACGCCGTGAATCAATTCCCGGCCGGGTGTGAAAGCTCACACCTCGTTTACGCCCAAGGATTCTCGGATATCCGCGCGCACACACGCGCCGCCCGGCTAAGCTCCTTCGCTTCTCCGGGCGGCGCAGTGGTTCACAGTGGGTCAGATACTGCCTTCCTCCAGCATTTCGGTCACCAGTGCGGCGATCGGCGACCGCTCGGAGCGGTTGAGGGTGACGTGCGCAAAGAGCGGATGCCCCTTCAGCTTCTCGACGACCGCGACCACGCCGTCGTACCGCCCGACGCGCAGATTGTCCCGTTGTGCCACGTCATGGGTGAGCACAACCCGGGAGTTGGCGCCGATACGGGACAGAACCGTCAGCAGGACGTTCCGCTCCAGCGACTGGGCCTCGTCGACGATGACGAACGCATCGTGCAGCGAGCGCCCCCGGATATGGGTGAGCGGCAGCACCTCCAACATGCCGCGCCCCACCACCTCTTCGATGACCTCCTTACTGGTCACCGCGGACAGCGTGTCGAAGACGGCCTGCGCCCAGGGGCTCATCTTCTCGGCCTCGCTGCCGGGCAGATAGCCCAGCTCCTGCCCGCCGACGGCGTACAGCGGGCGGAAGACCATCACCTTGCGGTGCTGCCGGCGCTCCAGTACGGCCTCCAGGCCCGCGCACAGCGCCAGCGCCGACTTGCCCGTACCGGCCCGCCCGCCCATCGAGACGATGCCGACCTCCGGGTCCAGCAGCAGATCCAGTGCGATCCGCTGCTCGGCACTGCGGCCGTGGATCCCGAACGCCTCCCGGTCGCCCCGCACCAGCCGCACCGCGCCGTCCGCGGTGACCCGGCCGAGCGCCTTGCCCCGCTCGGACTGCAGGACCAGTCCCGTATGTACGGGGAAGTCCGCTACACCCGGAAGGTCGGCGGTCTCGGCGGCGAACAGATCGTCCACCTGCTCCGCGGAGACGGCCAATTCGGCCATGCCCGTCCAGCCGGAGTCGGTGATCGCCAGCTCGGCGCGGTACTCCTCGGCCAGCAGACCCACCGACGACGCCTTGATGCGCAGCGGCAGGTCCTTCGAGACGACCGTGACGTCATAGCCCTCGGCCTGCAGATTGCGGGCCACCGCGAGGATCCGGGAGTCGTTGTCGCCGAGGCGGAAGCCGGCCGGGAGGATGCCGGGATCGGAGTGGTTCAGCTCGACGCGGAGGCTGCCGCCGAGCCCGCCGATGGGGAGGGGGGCGTCCAGCCTTCCGTACTGGACCCGGTACTCGTCCAGCAGCCGGAGCGCCTGCCGGGCGAAGTAGCCGAGTTCGGGATGGTGCCTCTTGGCCTCCAACTCCGTGACGACGACGACCGGGAGGACGACTTCGTGCTCCTCGAAGCGGGACATGGCGCCTGGATCCGCCAGCAGGACGCTGGTGTCGAGGACGTAGGTGCGCCGGCCATTCTCACGGCGCTTGTTGCTGTTCACCACGGGTGGACGAACCCCCTCGGATGAGGTTGGTTGCGACGGCGTCGCGGGGGACAGGGCCGGGTTCAGGCCACGATGCATGGGCCGAACGCCGGCCCTCCGCGTCGTCCGTGCGGTCTGCACGTTCGTCCGTGATGCGCAAAGGGCCTCCCGGGCGGACGACCCCGTGCCGTCCGCTGAGATACGGCGCCCGATGTCTGGTTCCGGACGCCGACCTGCCAGGGATATGCCCTCGAAGACCCGCCCCCATGCCACGGCATATGACACACGCTTGATGAACCTTTGGTTACGGCCTCCGGTTGCGTGCGGCGCTGAGCGGCGGGAACGCCGGTGGGGCGGGCCTGGTTCCCCCAGGTGCGGGGGCGGTCCTAGAAGCCGTAACGGCGGTGCCGGGCCGCGTAGTCGCGCAGTGCGCGCAGGAAGTCGACCTTGCGGAAGGCCGGCCAGAAGACCTCGCAGAAGTAGTACTCCGAGTGGGCGCTCTGCCAGAGCATAAAGCCCGAGAGCCGCTGTTCACCGCTCGTACGGATCACCAGGTCCGGGTCGGGCTGGCCGCGGGTGTAGAGGTGCTCCGAGATCGCGTCGATGTCGACGGTCTCGGCGAGCTCCTCGAAGGAGGTGCCGCGCTCGGCGTGGTCCAGCAGCAGCGAGCGCACCGCGTCGGCGATCTCCTGGCGGCCGCCGTAGCCGATCGCGACATTCACCAGGATGCCCTTGTTCTCGAGCGTGGCCTGTTCGGACTCCTTGAGCACCCGCTGCGTGCCCTCGGGCAGCAGATCGCGGTTGCCGACGTGGTGGACCCGCCAGCGGCCGTCGGCGGCGAGGTCGCGCACGGTGTTCTCGATGATGCCCAGCAGCGGGGTCAGCTCGGCCTCGGGCCGGTCGAAGTTGTCCGTCGACAGCAGCCAGAGCGTGACGACCTCCACATCGGTCTCCGCGCACCATCCCAGCAGCTCGCTGATCTTGGCCGCGCCCGCCTGGTGGCCCTGCTCGGTGGTCCGCCCGTCGGCCCGCGCCCAGCGGCGGTTGCCGTCGAGGATGACACCGATGTGCTTGGGCACCTGGGTGTGGTCCAGACGGCCCTCCACCCGGCGCGCGTACAGCCGGTAGACCAGATTGCGCACTGCGGGCGGATAAGGGATGCGCACTCCGGAAGATCGCGTCATATGTGGGTCCAGCCCCTCCGTGCCGAAATGGCCATCGCCCCGTCGCCTCAAGGGGGCAACTTTACTTCCCGGGTGTGTCGACGGCCCAATCAGGTGTGTCACAGGTACGTGATAGGGAGATGAGCATGACTGGCACATCTGACTACCGCGCCGTGGATTCGCGCTACGACTCCATGGAGTACCGGCGCACCGGCCGCAGCGGTCTGAAACTCCCCGCCATCTCTCTCGGACTGTGGCACAACTTCGGGGACGACCGCACCTTGGCCTCCCAGCGCGCGATCCTGCGTCGCGCCTTCGACCTGGGCATCACCCACTTCGACCTGGCCAACAACTACGGCCCGCCGCCCGGCTCCGCCGAGCTGAACTTCGGAAAGATCTTCGCGCAGGACTTCCGGCCCTACCGCGACGAGATGATTCTCTCCACGAAGGCCGGATATCTGATGCACCCGGGCCCCTACGGCGAATGGGGTTCGCGGAAATACCTCCTCTCGTCGTTGGATGCCTCACTGAAGCGGATGGGTGTCGATTACGTCGATATCTTCTACTCGCACCGTTTCGATCCGCATACGCCGCTCGAGGAGACGATGGGCGCGCTGGCGTCCGCGGTCCACCAGGGCAAGGCGCTGTACGCCGGTGTCTCGTCCTACAGCGCCGAGCAGACCCGCGAGGCGGCCGGCATTCTGCGCCAGATGGGCGTCCCGGCGCTGATCCACCAGCCCTCGTACTCGATGATCAACCGCTGGACCGAGGACGACGCCCTGCTGGACACCCTCGAGGCCGAGGGCATGGGCTGCATCTCGTTCGCGCCGCTGGCGCAGGGCATGCTCACCGACAAGTACCTGCACGGCATCCCCGAGGGCTCGCGCGCCTCCCTGGGCAAGTCACTGGACCCGGGTCTGCTGTCCGAGGACGTCGTACGGCGCCTGCGCGGCCTCAACGACATCGCCGCCCGCCGCGGCCAGTCGCTGGCACAGCTCGCCCTGCGCTGGGTGCTGCGCGACGAGCGGATGACCTCCGCGCTCATCGGCGCCAGCAGCGTGGCGCAGCTGGAGGCCAATGTCGCGGCGCTCGACGGCCCGGGACTCACGGATGCGGAGCTGGCCGAGATCGACCGGTTTGCGACGTCGACGGAGGGCGTGAACATCTGGGCGCGCCGCGACTAGCGCCGTACGTCGTGGTGGGCCGGGGCAGGAGCCGCTGTGGGTTGCGGTGGGGGGGAAGCCCGGGGTGCTCGCCAGGGCCTGACCGGCGGCACAAAAAAGCGGGCCGGTCCGTGGGGGGGGGATACGGACCGGCCCGAGGGGGGGTTTCCACCATAACCCCGACGGAGGGGTGGTGCGTGCACCCCGTCGTATCGCGGCGTGGCTCGGCGTGGCGGCGGGCGGCGCGGCCGGCGGGGCGGGCGGCGGTCAGGCCGTGGCGGCGGCCCCCAGGAGCAGCCCGCCGAACGCCCCAATGATCATGAATGGTCCTAGTGGCATGACCTTCGGCCCGCCCCGCCGGGCGCACATCAGCACGGCCCCGTAGAGGGCACCGATCAGGATCCCCGCCGCGCCGCCGGTGACGACCGTGCGCCAGCCGTACCACCCAAGGGCGATCCCCAGCCCGATCGCCAGCTTGACGTCACCCAGGCCGATGCCCGTCGGGTTGACGACGAACAGCAGGAGATAGAACGCCCCCAGCGCCAGCCCGCCCAGGAGCGCCCGCGGCCACGACGCCCCGGACTCTCCCGGCAGCCAGGTGACGAGTCCCAGCGCCCCGGCCGCCACGACGGCGAGCGGCAGCGTCAGCTCGTCCGGGAGGCGGTGCACCCGCCGGTCGACGGCCGCCAGCAGGACGGCGACCGGCGCCATCAGCAGCCAGACGGCGAGCTCGGGCCGCGCCCCGGCGACGGCCGCGAGCGCCGCACAGACCAGCGCGGTGACCGCCGCCGTCGGCACCGTCCCCGGCCCGTACGCCCCGCAGCCCGGCTCCGCGCAGCGGCCCTGCCCCAGCCAGCCCCGCGCCGGCCCGCCGATCGGGTGACCGCCGGGGCAGGCCACCCGCCACCCCTCCTCGGGCCCGACGGCCATCCGGTGGACGGGCCGCGGTATCAACAGCCCGGCCGCGGCCCCGTAGGCGGCGGCGAGAACCATCAGCATCACCGGCATGCATTCGACCTTAGGGTCTGTCCGTCCTCGGCATGCCTGCCGCGTATCCGCCTGTGGAGGACGAGGCCCGCCAGGGCGGTTCGCCGGTGAGGTGATGCCGCAGCTCCGGGGCAGCGACGGCCGGCGCGCGGGAAGGCTGCGGGCGCTCCGCGCCTTCGCTCCGGCCACCGCTGTGGAGGTCAGCCCGGGAGCAGTGGTGTCACACGGGACAGCGTCTCCTGGATGTTGGCCTCGGTGATCGCCTTCCGTGCATCTTCCGGTGACAGCCACCGAAGCGGCGCGTCCGAGTTCTCCGGCCGCGCCGCCGCGGGAACCCTGGTGGCCAGCACGAACCGCAGGTCCGCATGTTCGTGCGCCGCCTCCCGGCTGTTCGCCGGGACCGGCACGATCACCACGTGCCGTATGTCCGCGTCCGGCCACGGTGACAGATCGGGCAGTCCCGTCTCCTCATGTGCTTCCCGGAGAGCGATGGCGAGCGGGTCGTGCTCGCCCGGATCGGCGTGCCCGCCGACCAGCAGCCACGACCGGTGGCGCGGGTGCCGGCGCAGCAGCACCCGTCCGCTGTCCGGGTGCACGATCAGCGCCGATGCCGTGACGTGCAGGGGGCTCGACCGGAGCCAGAGGTCACCCGCTTCGGCGAGGGCATGGACGCGGTCCACGTCGGCGAGTTCCGCCGTGGTCCTGGGCCGGTAGCGGGCGAGGGCGTCGATGACGGTGTGGTGGGCTGTGGCCATGTGCCGGACCCTAGCGACGCAGGGGTGACCACTGCCTGTGATGTGTTGGCTTCCTGCCCCGGCGTTCGGAAGGTGATCCGGTCGGCGATGGCCGATTCCCCTCACGCCTTGTGGGGCCCGGCTGATAGAACGGCGGGCATGGTGCGTTGGCAGGACGGCCCCGGTGTGCTCCACGGCGTGGAGATCGGCGCCGCCGTCCCGGTGGAGATCGCGGCGTCCTATCGGGCGCGCACCCGTGGCCTGTTGGGCCGCGACGGCATCGAGGGGGTGCTGCTGCTGACCCCGGCGAGTGGGGTGCACACCTTCCGGATGCGGTTCGCGATCGATGTCGCCTATCTGAGCCGGGACTTGACCGTTCTGGCCGTACGCACCATGCCCCCAGGCCGGCTGGGCCGCCCGCGACTGCGCGCCCGGCACGTCCTGGAGGCGGAGGCCGGCGCGATGGAGCGCTGGGGCCTGCGGCCGGGCAGGCGCCTCACGGTGGAGACGGCCGGCCCCGCTCGCTGACCGGCCGTCTAGGCGCCGGCGTACACCGGCCGCTTCTCGGCGGGCAGCCCGCGGCGCTTTGCCCGTCGTTCCAAGGTCGCCGCCCACCCGATGGCCGCGAGGGCCACCGCGCCGGTGCCGGCGCCGACCCAGGCCACCGAAGTGAAGCCGAGGCCCGCGTCGATGGTGAGGCCGCCCAGCATCGGGGTGAGGGTGATGCCGACGTTGAAGGCCGAGGTGTTCACGGCCCCCGTCAGCGTCGGCGCATCGGGGGCGAGGCGGAACACCCGTGACTGCACCACAGGGTTGGTGACATATCCGGCGAGCCCGAGGACGAAGACCAGCGCGACGGCGACGCCGAGGCTGCCGGCCGTCAGGGCGAGCGCGGCGGAGGCGGCCGTGAGCGCACCGCCTCCGATGACCAGGGTCCGCAGGGGCGCCGTGTCGGCGACCCGTCCGCCGAGTGTGAGCCCGATCAGTCCGCCGGCCCCGTACAGCGCGAGCACCGGCGGCACCCAGCCCTCGGGCAGGCCGCTCACCTCCGTCAGCAGCGGCGCGAGATAGCTGAAGGTGACCACCGCCGCGCCGAAGGTCAGTGCCGTGACGAGGTAGGACACCCACAGCTCCGGCCGGGCCAGCCCCGCCAGTTCCCGTCGTACGGAGGGTACTTCCGGCCCGGCGGCAGCGCCGGCCCCGGCCGCATTCCGCCCCGCCGGCAGCGCGGTCCACAGGGAGAGTGCGCTGAGTGCGGTCAGCCCGGCCACGCCCCAGAACGCCGCGCGCCAGCCCGCGTGCTGGCTGAGGACCGTACCGGCCGGCACCCCCACGATGGTGGCGAGGGTGAGCCCCATGGTGACGATCGACAGCGCCTTCCCCTTGGCCCCGGGCGCCGCCAGGCCCACCGCCGCGGCGGCGGCCACCGCCCAGAACCCGGCGTACGCGAGGGCGCTGACGACACGGGTCGCGAACAGCACCCCGTACCCCGGCGCCAGCGCCCCGACCACATGCCCGGCGACGAAGACGAGTTGGAAGGCGACCAGCGCGGTGCGGCGCGGCACCCGCAGCGTGGCCACGGCCAGTACTGGCGCGCCGACGACCATGCCGATGGCGAACGCGGAAACCAGCAGACCGGCGTCGGAGATGGAGACGCCGAGGTCGGCGGCGATGTCGGGGATGAGCCCGGAGAGCATGAACTCGGAGGTGCCCTGGGCGAAGATGCCCAGGCCCAGGAGGTATACGACAAGTGGCACGAGAGGGCGCTCCGTTGGATCGCTGATCGGGTATCGCGGTATCGCGGTACCGCGTATCGGATATGTTTTGTATCGCTCAGTTCAAAATCAGGGCGGCGTGAGCCCAGGGCGAAGCAGGTTCAGGGCGAAGCGGATTCAGGGTGGCGGCAGCCAGGCGGACGGTGCGGACCGCCCGGAATCAGAAGGCGCTCAACACCGCCTCCACGACACCCTCCAGCGCCGCGCGGCCGGCCCCGGCCCGCGCCGAGACACGCAGGCCGCCGACCGAGGCGATGACGAGGTGGGCGAGCGTGCGGGCGTCCTTGTCGCGCGTGATGTCGCCGTCGCGCTGGCCGGACTCGATCACGGCACGGATCGCCTCCAGCCGCAGGCCGTAATCCCGCTCGAGCGAAGCCGCGACCGAGGGGTCATGGGCCGACAGCTCGACGCCGGCGTTGACGACCAGGCAGCCGCGGCCGTCCGCATCCCGCGCGAACTCGTGGTCGATCACCCGCTGCAGCACCGTGCGGATCTTCTGCCGTGCGGGCAGCTCGCCCTCCAGCAGCGCGAAGAGCTCGCCGTTGCGGTGCTCCATATAGCGGGCCAGGGACCGTTCGAAGAGGTCGTGCTTGCTCTTGAAGGTGTTGTAGATGCTGCTGCGCCCCAGGCCCGTGGCCTCGCACAGGTCCTGGGTGGACGTCGCTTCGTAGCCGGCGGACCAGAACGCGTCCATCGCCGCGTCGACCGCCCGCCCTTCGTCGAACTTCCTGGGTCGCGCCATGGCACCCACGCTAACACTTATTGGATCGACCGGTCCAATACTCTTACGCCCGCGGAAAACTGACCTCGACCCGGCGGTTCTTCGTGCGGCCCGCTTCGGTGGCGTTGTCGGCGATCGGGTACTGCTCGCCGTAGCCGCGGATCTCGAACGTCACCGAGGAGCCGAGGTCGTTGGCCAGCTCCCGCTGGACGGCGTGGGCGCGTTCCCTGGAGAGCGTCAGACCGTGGGCGGACGAGCCGAGATTGTCGGTGAAGCCGAAGACCCGCAGCCGGGTGGCGTCCTGCTTCTTTACCTCGGCGGCGATGGTGTCGACACGCGCCAGCGCGTCCGGCGAGAGCTTGGCGCTGTCCTTGCCGAAGAGGACCTCGGCCTGGAGCGAGAAGGTCACATTGTCGTTGGTGTCCTGGCGGCGCTCGGAGCCGTCGTCGGTCTCGACGATGGACTTGATGTTGAGGACCTTGGAGGTGGCGAGTTTTGCGCCTTGGACCATACGGAGGTCCGGGTCGCCGGGATCGATGCGCACGGGCGCGGCGGAGCCCTCCTGGGTGCCGGGCGGGCCGTCCGCGCGGGCCGTCGGCGTCAGCAGCGCGGCGACGAGTACGGCCGTGGCGGCGGCCGTCAGGGCCCTGGGGATCGTGCGGCGAGGGGACATGGGGGCACTCACCCGGCGATCTCGATGGCGGCGGAGGGGAAGGTCGGCAGCTGGAATTCCACGTCGGTCGTGCTGGCCGGCGGCGACGGGAACTGCATGAAGACCGGCAGGGTCTCCCCCGCCTTGATGATCCGGATGCCGGTGGTGGCCAGCGGGCGCCCCTCGGTGTCCCGCAGGACGTAGTAGCGCTTGCGCTCCTTGGCGTCGATGAGCGTTGCCCCGCCGAGGTGGTTGCCGTGCTGCTGCATCTCCGTCTCGTCGCCCCGCCAGGCGGAGGACTCGCTGAACGGCTCGGCACCGGTGTTCTTCAGGACGCCCTGCACCGTGACGAAGCCGCCCGCGTCCCGTACCGCGGAGTTGAGGGTCAAGACCATGCCCTTCTTGCCCTTGAGCACCGCAATGACCTTGGTGGAGTCCGCGGCCGGGGTGCTCGCCGGGGAACTGTGCGAGCCCCTCGGCGGCTTCGGCTTCTTCGCGTCGTCCCGCGGTCCGCCGTCGCTGCCGCAGCCGACCGCGCCGAAGGCCAAGCCGGCGGCAAGCACGATCGCGGCCGCTGCCTTACGGCGCTTCGCGGTGCGTCGCATGCTCATGGGCGAGATTCCTTTGCTGGTCATCGGTGCTCATTCGGCGAGGGGCCGCGCGGCGGGGACATATCAGCGGGGGGTGGTCATTCGGCGAGCCGTACGGCGAAGAAGTCGGCGGGCCGGGGGAAGGGGTCGAGATGCTCCGGGTCGAGGGTCCAGGGCTTCCCGTCGCAGGTCAGCTCGATCTTCCCGCTGCCGGGTTCCTTCTTGCCGGACCCTTTCTTGCCGGACCCCTTCTTGTGGGCGTCGCCGCCGTCACCGGGCCGTTGCCCGCCCTTCGCCGGCCGTACGGTGCAGCGCGGGTCGACGACCGCCCTGGCCCTGGCCGACGCATGGGTGTGCTCCGTACCCGGAACGATCGAATCGCCCACCGTGCCGCGCGTCTTGACCCGCACCGCGAAGGATGTCGGCCAGGAGTCGGGGGTGCAGCCGGTGACGTCGGCGTCGTTCTTGCCGGCGAACCACCGGGCGTTGGTGCAGGCCGTGTCCGTGGGGGCGCCCATGGCCTTCAGCAGGTCTTCCCATGCGTCGTCGCCCTGGAGCGCCTTGCGCAGCGCGCGGTGCAGACCGTCGCGGTAGCTCTGGGCGGCGCCGAGGGCCGCGGCGTCGGCGGCGGTCTGTGCGCTGTTGCGGGTGGCGGCCGCCTGGCCCACGGCGAAGAGGGCGAAGGCAAGAAAGAGCAGGCCCGCCACGGCCACTATGTAGAGGGGGAAGGCCTGCCCTGCGTCTCGCCGTATGCCGCGCCGCACCGCGTCAATCAGCCGGTGAGCTGAGAGATCTTCGAGGTGATGGCGTCGTAGATGGACTGGCCGATGTCCGTACCGGCGATCGCGATGACGATTGCCACCACCACCGCGATGATGCCCAGGTACTCGATCGAGGTCTGTCCCCGGTCGTTCCCCAAAAACCGCTTCGCCATCGTCTTCCCCTCCATGGGCGGCCGGCCCGCTCTGGTCCGGCTGGTCTGCCCCCGTGGTGCCGGCGCGCTTGTCCGCGCTCAGGACACTTGAAAAGTACGCCGGAACAGGGTTCCCGGAACAGGGATTCCGAACCCCTTCCTCCACCAGGAAGAGGAACGGGTGGCGCAATGGCGCGTTTTGGCCACTCAGCCGCACCTCGACCACCCCCGCTCACCCTCCGGGACCTCCGGCACTCCGACACCACTGGGACCGGCCGGCCCGCTCGTACCAGGGTACGGGCGGGGGCCGCCAGGACACCCACTGTGGCACAACTCGTTGCTGCTGCGAAGGCGTTGGCGAGAAGCAGGGGTCCGTAGCGTCCTCATCCGGCCGCGTACGGTGCCGGGCCGGCGAGGGGGTGCGCCAGGCCCGAGCAGTCGTGGCCGCCGGACGGGTCGGGCTGGTACAGCAACCACACCTCGACGGCGTTGAAGAGCAGCGGCAGCAAGCCCAGGAGCAGGAACGCGACGGCCACGGCGGAGGCCGTCGCCGACTCCGTCCGCCACCCCCGGCGGGCCGCCCGGACGCGCAGGGCGACGTACAGCGCGGGGGCCGCCAGACCGCAGGCGAGGCCGGACCAGGCGGCGATGTGCATCCGCAAGGACGGGCCGAAATAGTGGCAGTCGTGGAAGGTGTCGTGGGCGAACGCGGTGCCGCGCAGGGTGAACAGGCCGGCGCCGAGGAGGACGAGGGCGGGGACGGCGAGGGCGGTGCAGCGGCGCCAGGCCGGGGAGGGAGTGGTCCGGTCCATGGCTCATTTCCCCATCAGGGAGCCGAAGTCCGTGCCGGAGCCGAGGAAGAAGCCGGCAACCAGCAGAATCATGGTGGCGGGGACCATGAAGGTGGTGATCACCATGGTGGCCTTGGGGACCGCGCGGGTCGCGCGGCGGCGGGCGTTCTGGGCGTCGGTGCGGCGCATGTCGTTGGCGATCTGGATGAGGGTTTCGACGATCGGCGAGCCCAGTTCCTCGCCCTGCTGAAGGGCCGTGACGAATTGGGCGACCTGCTCGGAGTCGTTGCGTTTGCGTAGTTCGTCGAAGGCGACGCGGCGGCTGACGCCCATGTCCATCTGGCGGAGCGTGATGCGCAGTTCGTCGGCCCAGGGGCCCTCGTACTTCTCGGCGACCCGGTCCAGGGCCTGGCGGAAACCGAGCCCCGCGCTGACGACGACGGCCAGGACGTCCAGGAAGTCGGGGAGGGTGCGCTCGATGGTGTCCTTGCGCTGGCGGATGGCGGCCCAGATGCCGACCTCGGTCCAGAAGAGGGCGAAGAGGAGCATGAGGACGCCGAGGACGAGCTGGCCGCGGAGGAACATCACCAGGGCGGCCAGGATGCCGAGGGCGCCGTACACGGCCCGGCGGGCGGCGTAGCGGTCGACGGTGAGGCCGGCGGGGTTGCCGGCCTGGTCGATACGGCGGCGGACCCTGGCAACGCGCTTGTCGCCCATCAGGCGCAGCACGAGCGGGGCGTAGCGCATGCCCATCCGGTCCACGGCCGAGCCGACGACCGTCGTACGGGTCGAGCCGACCTCCAGGGACAGCGCGAGGTCGGGCGGGAGTTTGGCCTCGCGGCGGTAGAGCGCGATGCCGCAGCAGATGCCGACGACCGAGAGAGCGAAGGCGAGGGCCAGGAGGACCCCGATTCCCGTTCCCATACCTGTACCCGATCCCCGTTCCTAGACGTCGATTTTGGCGAAGCGGCGGATGAAGGAGAAGCCGAGGGCGTAGAGGACAAAGGCGACGACGACCGCCGCCTGGCCCAGGAAGGTGGAGGTCATGCGGTCGATGGCGCCGGGGGCGATGCGGTTCATCAGGAGCAGGGTGCCGATGCCGAGCAGCGGGACGACATACGCCGTGACGACGACCTGGGAGAGCTGGGTGCGGACCTCGCGGCGGGTTTCCTTGCGCTCCTCGAGGGTCTTGGTGAGGTTGCGGAGCGAGCCGACGACGGTGCCGCCGGCGCGGTTGGCGAGGACCAGGGTGGTGACCAGGACGACGAGTTCGCGCGAGGGGAGGCGTTCGGCGAGTTCGCCGAGGGCCTCGTCGATGGAGTGGCCGACGGCGAGCTTGTCGGAGACCTTGGCCAGTTCCTCGCCCGCGGGGGCCTCCAGTTCCTCGGCGGCCATGCCCAGTGCCGTCCGCAGGGCGAGGCCGGCCTGGGTGGCGTTGGCGAGGATGCGGGAGAGTTCGGGGAGCTGGTTGATGAATTTCTCGATGCGCTTCTGGCGCTGCCAGTTGAGGAAGGCGGCGGCGGCCCAGACGGCGACCAGCGCGGCGATCGGGCCGAAGAAGGGCGCGAGGGTGGCCTGGGCGATCACCCAGAGCGCAATGACCGCGGCGAGGAGGTAGACGAAGAATTCGCCGGGGGTCACCTCCAGCCCGGTGGCGGCCAGCCGGAGTTCGAGGCGGCGGCCGAAGCGGGTGGAGCGCAGGGTGCGGTCGACGGACGGGAAGCGGCGGCGGCGCCCCGTCACCGGCAGGCCGCGCTCGTCGGCGAGCCGGTCGACGACGGCCTGCCGCTGGGCGCGCCCGGTGGCGTAGGTGCGGATGCCGATGACCGCCAGCACTCCGCACAGCACGGTGGCACCCAGGGCAAGCAGGGGCAGGGCGTTCCCGGAGGCCGTCATCAGCCCCCCGGCGACAGTGGTCAGGGCCCAGCCGGTCATGAGGAGGCCTTCCGGGTGGCGAGTTGGTCGTCGGTGGACGCGACGCCGTAGGCGGGCAGGGCGGGCTCGCCGGCCATGAAGAGGCGTTCGGCGACGCGGCGGGGCAGCGGGAAGTAGCGGAAGCGGCCGTGTACGACGCGGTCGGCGCCCATCGGCTCGGCGTCGTAGCGGCAGACGGTGGCGATGCGGTAGTCCTCGTGGCCGCGCGAGTCGAGGAGGGCGATCTCGCTGATCCGGCGGGAGCCGTCGGCGTGCCGGGTGAGCTGGACGATGCAGTCGACGGCGCTGTTGATCTGGTCCCGCAGCGCCTCGAAGGGGATCTTGACGTCCGACATGGAGGCCAGGGTCTGCAGCCGCATCAGGGCGTCCTCGGCACTGTTGGCGTGGACGGTGGCGAGCGAGCCGTCGTGGCCGGTGGACATGGCCTGGAGCATGTCGAGGGTCTCGCCGCCGCGCACCTCGCCGACGATGATGCGGTCGGGGCGCATCCGCAGGGAGTTGCGTACGAGGTCGCGGATGGTGATGCGGCCCTTGCCCTCGACGTTGGGCGGGCGTGATTCGAGGCGGATGACGTGGGACTGCTGGAGCTGGAGTTCGGCGGCGTCCTCGACGGTGATGATGCGTTCGCCGTCGGGGATGAGGCCGGAGAGGGCGTTGAGGAGGGTGGTCTTGCCCGCGCCGGTGGCGCCGGAGACCACGACATTGAACTTGGCGCGGACCAGGCCCGCCAGCAGCATCAGCATCTGCTCGTCGAGGGTGCCCATGCCGATGAGTTCGGCGAGGGTGTAGGCGCGCGGGAAGCGGCGGATGGTGAGGGTGGCGCCGTTCAGGGCGAGCGGCGGGATGATGACGTTGACGCGTTCCCCGGAGGGCAGGCGGGCGTCCACCATCGGATTCGACTCGTCCACGCGGCGGTTGACGGTGGACACGATCCGCTCGATGGTCTGCATCAGCTGGTCGTGCGAGGCGAAGCGGACGGGGAGGAGTTCGACCCGGCCCGCGCGCTCGACATACACCTGGTCCGGCCCGTTGACCATGATCTCCGTGATGGAGGCGTCCTCGAGCAGCGGTTCCAGGACGCCCAGGCCCAGCGCCTCGTCGACCACCCGGCGGATCAGCTGGGAGCGTTCCGCGGTGGAGAGCACCGGGCCCTCGCGGCTGATGAGGTGTCCCAGGACGCGTTCCAGGCGCGAGCGGCGTTCGGCGGCGCTCAGCGCGGACATCTCGGCGAGGTCGATTTCTTCGAGCAGCTTGGCGCGGTAGACGGCGACCAGATGGCTGTCGTGGCGCGCCTCGGCGGGCGGCTCGGGGGCGACGATCCGCGCTTTCAGGCTCATCGCGGGGTGGCTCCTTCGTCTGTGCCTGCCGCGGCGCCGCGGGTGTCGTCGGCGGGGCCGGGCATGGTGGCGCTGCGGCTGGCGGAGCCGAAGTCGACGCCGGGGATGATCGACGGGATGTGCACGGTCGCGGTGGCGTGCACCGCGCTCCCGCCGCCCACCGAGATGGTGGCGCCCTTGGCGATCCAGCCGCTCATCGCGGCCCTGCCCGCGGCCTGTGGCCCGGTCTCGCGGTCGGCCTCGTCGAGGGAGGCGGTACGGGCCGCGGCGCGGGCGCCCGTACCGGCCTGCTGGACGGCGTACGCGCCCAGGCCCAGCTGGACCACGGCCAGCGCGACGGCCAGCAGGACGGGCAGAAATCCGAGGAATTCGATGGACACCTGGCCGCGGTCGCGGTGCCGGCCGGGCACGCGCAGCCGGGCGGGGAGCGGGGTCCTCATGGAGGCCATCACCCTCGGGCCTCCTTCACGGCGCCGGCCGAACCGGTCACCGTCCAGGGGAAGTTGGCCGCGCCGGGGAACAGCACCGGGACCTTGATCCGGACCGTCGCCTTCCACAGGCCGGTCTCGGTGCCGCAGGAGGTCGTGGCGCCGCTGCGCCAGGAGGTGGGCAGATCGCGTTCCGCGGCGGTCCGGCAGGCGCCCGCGCCGCCGGCCTCGACGGCGGTGGCGGCCCGTGCGCCGCGGTCGGCGGAGTTGGCGGCCAGCGAGTAGGTGTAGCCGATCAGCACGAGCTGCCAGAGCAGGACGAGGACCAGTCCGATCAGCGGGAGCAGGCCGAGGAATTCGACGGAGACCTGGCCCCGGTCGCTGCCGCCCAGCGGGCGCCGCACCGTTCAGCCCTCCTCGTACGGGCCGAACTGGCCCGTACCGCCGGCCGCCGCCGCGGGACCGCGGCGCGTTCCGAACCGCGCCGGTCCCGAAGCCTGCCCCGGGGCCTGACCCGGACCCGCCCCCGGTCCGGGCGGCGCCCCCACCGTGATCGCCTTGCGCTTGCGCCCCGTCAGTGCCGTCCGTCCCCGCTGGCCGCCGTGCCCCTGGCGTGCGCCCGGCAAATCGACCAGACCCAGTTCCCCCGCCAGCGCCCACAGCGCCTGCTTGACCGTCGAGCGGGCGTCCAGGTCCTGCATCCTGCCGGTGTCGACACAGGGCTGGAGCTCCTTGAAGGCGGCCGGGACGGAGGTCCTGGCCATCTGGGTGCCGGTGGCCTTGGCGACCAGCGGTGGCTGGATCTCGGTGTTGCGGGTGAGCCGGTTGACCAGTGTCGTGGTGTCCGCCGCCGTGCGGATCTGGAGGCGGTCCCACAGCCGCACCTGCCGTTTGGCGGCCCGTACGGCGACCACGTCCGGGGTCACCACCAGGAGCGCCACATCGGCGAGTTCGACGGCGGCGGCGTTCGCGGACTGCATCTGCGAGCCGCAGTCGACGATCACCACTTCGTAGCGGGAGCGCAGCGCGGCGACGATGTGCCGGGCGGCCCGGTCGTCGACCTCCTCGCCGCGCTCGCCCTCCTCCGGCGCAAGCAGCAGCCCCAGCCCGGTGTGGTGGTCGTGCACCGCGTCCTGGAGGACCCGTACGGAGATGTCCTCGATGCCGGCCAGGTCCACGATGGAGCGGCGGAACCGGACGTCCAGATAGGAGGCGACATCGCCGGACTGGAGATCCATGTCCACCAGGGCGACGCTGCGGCCCGCGGCGTGCGCGGCCAGCGCCAGCTGGACGGCGGTGACGGTCGTGCCGACGCCGCCCTTGGCGCCGGTCACCGTCACCAGGGTGCCGGCCGGTCCGGGGACCGCATCCGGGCTGCCCCCCAGGTGCACCCGTACACCCGCCGACCACTGGGCGGCCGCCTGTACGCGGGCCGCCAGCTCCTCGTAGCCGAGCGGCAGTCCGACGATGCCGCGGGCGCCGGCGTCCATCGCCGCGGAGTACAGGGCCGGGCCGGCATCCGTGGTGATCAGGACGACGCCGACGGCCGGGAAGCGCAGCGCCACCTCGCGGATCAGCTCCAGCGCGGGCACCGGCCCGATCCGTTCGTGGACGAGGACGACCTCGGGCAGCCCGTCGACGGCGGGGGCCGGGCCGCGGCCGCCGGTGGGACCGGCGGGCGGCTGGGTGTCCGGCGAAGCGGCCTGGGCCAGGGCGCCGAGCAGCGCGGTGGAGTCGGCGACCACCGGGGCGGGCTCGGCGTCCGGCAGCTGGCTGAGCAGTGAGGACACGATGCGCGCGGCGTCCGGGTCGCCGACTGCGGGGAGGATGCGGATGGTCACCTGTGCCTCCGGGTCACTTGTCGCCATCGAGGGTGTAGGTGCGCTGGCTCGGCGGGATGGTCGCGTCGTTGCCGGGGCCGAGCAGGGCGAGCCGTACGTGGGAGGCGAAGGACTCGGCGTATGCCACCCGCTGGGCGTCGGGGGTGTTGAGGGCGAAGGTGATCGGGACGGCCTCGCCGGCCTGGCGGCCTGCGGTGGTGTCGCCGGGGTCCCTGGCCTCCAGGGGCGTCAGCTTGCCGACGTCGATGACCTGGGCGCCGGCGACGATGACCTTGGAGACGGGCTTGTCCTCGGGGTTCTTGCCCTCGAAGGTGGCGTAGATGTTCACCCGCGCACCGGGGTTGATCTTGCCGGCCACACCGGTGGCGGCGTCGATCATGATGGCGATCTCCTGCTGCCCCGACTTCAGCGCCGGCCGCTCGACCACCATGTCCTCCTGGAGCAGCGACCCCTTCTTCAGGGGGGTGACCGCTATCTTGCCGCTGACCTGGTCGAGGTCGGTCACCGCGGTGGACGGCAGCCACCGCTCGGGCATCTTCACCCTTTCGAACTGCCCCGGATCGAGCGGTTTATAGGCGGCGACATCCGCCTTCAGCCGGTACGCCGTCCGCTCCGGCCCGACCTTGGACTCGACGTTCTTGATCACCGACAGCACTCCGATGAACGCGCCGACCGCACAGAGGGCCGACACGAGCAGCAGGATCACTCCGCGGCGCTGGCGTGAGTTCATGGGGTGGGACCTCGTTCGGGGGACGGGGGTTGGCACGGTCGGTCGGCGGGGGGAGGCGGGCCACGGGCCGCGGTCGGGTCAGCGCACGCGGGCCACCGTCCGGGCGGTGCCGGGGAAGTCGGGGTGGCCGGGCAGGTCCCAGCAGCCGGGGGCGCCGGGGCTGTTGGGCTCGTTCGGCACGCCCGGCCCGCGGACGTCCAACTGGCCGGGAGCGCCGCCCCGTACGCCGGGGACGCCCGACGGGGCCACCGGGGAGAGGCCGCGCCGGCGCAGGGGCGACGGGGGCGGTGTCGGGTCGACTGCGGGCGGGCCGGGGGCCACGGGCGGCTGGGCCACGGGCGGGGTGGGGTGCGCGGGGGCCGGAGCGGGCGGTGGAGCGGCGGCCGGAGCGAATGTCGGAGCCTGCGCGGGGGGCGGAGGCGTCCGTGTCTCCGCGCCCGGCGCCGTGCCGGAGGCGTCCGCCGCAGCGCAGCCGGCCGCCTCCGGCCCGGCTATGGCCGCCGGAGCGCGCCCCGCACCACCCCCCGCCGATCCGTCCCGGGCCACCGGCGCCGCGCAGAACGCGCAGCGGTCGCCGAGGAGTTCCAGGCCGCACCAGCGGCACTCCTCGCGCCGTACGGAGGACACCAGCTGGTGGAGCACGGAGGGATCCGGAATGGCCGCCGCGAATTCGATCAGCTTCTGGGTCCCCCACCACCGGGCGGACTCGGCCGGCAGCCGCGCCTCGTAGGCGCCCTGCACCTGCCAGGCGGGGGCCAGCGACCGGGTGACCCACTCGGCGGAGAGCTGTCCGTGGGCGACCGCGAGCTGGGTGGCGAAGCCAGGGCCGGGCAGCCCGGCCCCGGTGCCGTGCCGGTCCAGGTGCAGCAGTTGCGGCGCGGGGTTGGCCAGCACTGCGAAATGCGCGCCGGGCAGCCAGGACTTCATATGTGCGCGCAGATCCACCTCGACCCGGTCCAGGCCGCTGACGCTGCCAAGCAGTGCGCCCGCATGGACGTAATGCGCCAGCAGCCGCGCCGCGCAGGCCAGTACCCCCGGGCTGAAGTCACCCAGCGACAACTGCCGCAGCTGCCGGGCGAGGACGGCCACCCCGAGCGGCGGCAGGGACAGCGGAAGGATGGCGATCCGGTCGCTCTCGAGGACGGAGCGCAGGGTGTGCAGCCGGCGGATGTGTTCCGGCGGGCAGGCGGAGGAGTAGAGCACGACGAGATGGCCGTGGTGCTCCAGGACGGCGGCGGTCTCCGTCAGGGCGTCGTCCAGCGGCTGGAGATGGGGGGCCTGCAGGACGACCGCGGCGGGGGTCTGCGGGTCGGCGGGCAGCGCGAGGTCAGGGCTGGTGACTGCAATCGCGGTCGGCACGTCGCTCCCCCACTCCTAGCGGCCGCCGGGGGTCCGGGACCGCGGATCGGCACAGCTCTGCGCCATCGGCGCCATACGCTCAGCACTTTATCCACGAGATACGCCCCAGAGAACACGTTCTGGGCTACTCGTCATGACGGCTTCCCTATAGGGAAACGGCACATACCACCCGGGCAACCGATGGGGGAACTTCCGCTTCCTCGCCAATCCCCGGAAAACCCCTTGACAGGCTCATTGGTCTGGACCACGTTGTACGGCAAGCCCAGGGGCCCCTGAGCGCGTTCCGGCACCACCCCCTCAACTTCCCCCCACACGGAGGCAGTCGTGGTTCGCGCACCTTCAGGAACAGCGACGAGAACACTGGCGAAAAGGCTGCTGGCAGGGCTGGCCGCGGCCGTCCTGATATCGACCGGGACCGCGGCGGCCGCACCCGCACCGGACACCGCCGCCGTCCCCGGGCACGCCGTCACCGGTTACTGGCAGAACTTCAACAACGGCGCCACCGTCCAGAAACTCAAGGACGTCAACGACGCGTACGACATCATCGCCGTCTCCTTCGCCGACGCGGCCGGGCAGCCCGGCGCCGTCACCTTCCACCTCGACCCGGCCGTCGGCTACGGCTCCGTGGACGACTTCAAGGCGGACATCAAGGCCAAGCAGGCGGCCGGAAAGTCCGTCGTCCTCTCCGTCGGCGGTGAAAAGGGCGCGGTCTCCGTCAACGACGACGCCTCCGCCAAGAACTTCGCCGACTCCGTCAACAAGCTGATGGACGAGTACGGCTTCGACGGCGTCGACATCGACCTCGAAAATGGCCTCAATTCGACGTACATGACGCAGGCGCTCAAGGCCGTACACGCCGCGCACGGCGACGTCGTGGTGACCATGGCCCCGCAGACCATCGATATGCAGTCACCGCAGAACGAGTACTTCAAGACGGCCCTCGGCATCAAGGACTTCCTGACCGTCGTCAACATGCAGTACTACAACAGCGGTTCCATGAACGGCTGCGACGGCAAGGTCTACGCCCAGGGCTCGGTGGACTTCCTGACCTCGCTGGCCTGTATCCAGCTGGAGGGCGGCCTCGACCCGTCCCAGGTCGGCATCGGCGTGCCGGCCTCCTCCAGCGCGGCCGGCAGCGGATATGTGTCCCCGGACGTCGTCAACGCCGCCCTGGACTGCCTCACCCAGGGCAGCAACTGCGGCTCCTTCAAGCCGGCCAAGACCTATCCGGGCCTGCGCGGCGCGATGACCTGGTCGACGAACTGGGACGCCGCGAACGGCAATGCCTTCGCGAGCCAGGTGGGCGCGCACGTCCACGGGCTTCCGTAACCGGCCCAACCGGCTTCAGTAGCCAGGCCAACGGGCCGCCGTATCCGGCCCTTTGACCGGCCCCCTGGTGCCACCCCCCACAGCCAGGTCCCGTGCACCGCATGCACGGGACCTGGCGTTCTGCCGGTGCTACGTCACTTACGGGCGCCCGACGGCTTGGGCAGCTCACACCCCGCCGCGCTCAGGTCCAGCTTGTTGCCGACCCCGAAGCACTTCGGTATCCCGTACGTCTCCTGGGCGTAGTTGATGCCCTTGTGCACCGTGACATTGCCGTTCTCGTCGACCTCGCACGGGTTGTTGACGGTGCACTTCTCACCGCTCTCGTTACCCGTGTTGTTGATCGCCGCGACCTTGCCGCTGGTGGTGTCGATCACCGGCGACCCGGACGTCCCACCGATGGTCTTGCACTCCGGCGTGTAACGGACCGAGTCCTTCCAGGTCCAGTCACCCTCCTTGAGCTGCGGCACGAACCCGTCGATGTTGCAGGAGTAGATCTTCTTCCAGTAGCCGGAGACCACGCTGATCCCGGCGCCCTTGGCCGGGTGTTCGGTGGCCAGCTCCAGCGGCTTGATGCCGTACTTCTGCTCGATCTCGGCGTACGTCGAGCCCGTCTCGTACAGCGACACATCCGTGTCGGTCATCGTCGCGTAGGCAATCTTCGTCGCCTTGATCGTGCCCAGGTCGCCGGCCGACTTGTCGAGCAGGGTGAAGCTCCGGCTGGACGGCTGGTCGACGACGACCTCGCCCGCGCCCGGCATACCGCTCTCCAGGCAGTGCCCGTTGGACATCACCAGGGCCGGGTCGTTCTCCTGCGAGGTCGGCATCTTGACGACCGAGCCGGAACAGTTGTCCAGCGCGACGGTGCCGGCGAAGTCGACGGCCTTGGGCTTGGTCTTGTGCTTGGCCTGGTAGGTGGCCTGGTGCTGCGGCGCGTCATGCGTCCCGCTGGGGGTGGTCGCACCGGCGGTGCCGGCGGTGCTCACCAGGGCTGCGGCTCCCAGAACGGCCGAGGCCAGGGCGCCGACGAGAGGTCGATTCATGTGGGGGTCCTCTCAGCTTCGGTACCGAAGGTCCGTCACATCGTCGTCAACGTTCCCTTCGGTTTTGTCGTGCGCATTGTTGGCCCCACAACGTCCCTGGGCAATGAATTTCCGTAAACCGATACCAAGTTGCCGGGTTGGTCCCCCTCGCCCCCCTCTCTCACATCTGACCGGCAAAAACCTTGACCAAGCCATGCCAACGTCGAAGACTGGCGCCGTCGCTTCGCCTCACACCCCACAGGAGACCGCATGCGACCCCCACGCATACGCGGCGGACGGACCACCGTCCTCGCCGCCATCCTCGCCCTCGCACTCGCCGCGCCCCTGGCCGCCGCCCAGGCGCAGGCGTCCCCGCCCACTTCCCCCACCACCCGCGCCGAGCAGAGCGCCGATCGCCCCCACCAGTACGAGGTGACCGGCCCCGCGACCCGCGCCGAGCGCACCGCCCTCGCCTCGACCGGCGCCTCCGTCGACGAGGTCCACGCCCGCGCCGCCGTCATCACCGCGGACGGCGCCCAGGCCGCCCTCGTACGCCAACTCGGCTATTCGCTGCGGAAGTTGCCGGACCCGCCGAGTCCCCCCGCCGCCTCCGGCCGCATCAAGGACTTCCCGGACGGCTACACGAATTACCACAACTACGACGAGGCCACCAAGGAGATCGACGGCCTCGTCGCCAAGCACCCGGACATTCTCAGCAAGGAGGTCATCGGCAAGTCCCACGAAGGCCGCGACATCCTTGCCCTCAAACTCAGCAAGAACGTCACCAAGGACGAGAACGAGCCCGAGGTCCTCTTCACGGCCCACCAGCACGCCCGCGAGCATCTCACCGTCGAGATGGCCCTCTACCTCCTCAACGAATTCACCTCGAAGTACGGCTCCGACGACCGCATCACCAAGATGCTCGACTCCCGCGAGATCTGGGTCATTCCCGATCTGAACCCGGACGGCGGCGAATACGACATCGCCACCGGCGAGTTCCAGATGTGGCGCAAGAACCGCCAGCCCAATGCCGGCACCGACGAGGTCGGCACCGACCTCAACCGCAACTGGGATTTCAAATGGGGCTGCTGCAACGGCTCCTCCGACGACCCGGCCGACGAGACCTACCGCGGCGCCTCCGCCGCCTCCGCCCCCGAGGTCCAGGTCGTCTCGAAATTCGTCCACAGCCGCAATGTCGGAGGCAAGCAGCAGATCAAGGCCGCCATCGACTTCCACACCTACAGCGAACTCGTCCTGTGGCCCTTCGGCTTCACCAATGACGAAACCGGTCCCGGGATGACCCAGGACGACCACGACACGTTCGCCACCATCGGAAAGAAGATGGCCGCCAGCAACGGCTATACGCCGGAGCAGTCCAGCGAGCTCTACATCACCGATGGGGCGATCGACGACTGGCTGTGGGGCGACCAGAAAATCTTCGCCTACACCTTCGAGATGTATCCGTCGTCGAATGGCGGCGGCGGCTTCTACCCGAAGGATTCGGTGATCCCGAAGGAGACGTCGCGGAACAAGGACGCGGTGCTGCAACTGCTGGAGACGGCGGACTGCCCGTATCGCGCGATCGGCAAGGAAGACCAGTACTGCAAGGGCAACGGCAAGGGCTGACCCGCCCGGCCCGCATGCAAAGGGCGCCCGGCCTCGATGCCGGGCGCCCCTCGGTCCTACTGCGCGCGGACGACCACCGTGCCGACGACCTTGTCGGCGAAGGTCTGGTTCTTGTCGTCCCACAGCGGCCACCAGTAACCCAGGCCGCACACCGGGGAGTCCAGGATGTGGCAGAACCGGCGTCCGAGCGCCAGACCGAAGCCGGGCACCTGGCCGTTCATCTCGCGGACGAGCCGGATACCCAGGGCCTTCTTGCCCGGGGTCTGGCCCGTCGTGCCCTCCTTGACGAGCATGATGATCCCGACGACCATCGCGTACAGCCAGGCGATCAGGCCGAGGACCATGAGCTCGACACCGCCGCGCAGGTCGATGATCAACGGGCCGATGACGAGGACGAGCGGCACCACGCCCACGATCAGACCGTCGAGCAGAGCGGCACCCACCCGCGCCCCCCAGCTCGCGAACGCCATCGGCACACCCGGCATGCCGACCTGCCCCTGCCCCTGCCCCTGCCCCTGCCCCTGCCCCGGATAGCCGTAGCCCGGCGCGGCCTGCTGCGGGTAGCCGCCGTACTGGGCCGGCTGCTGCGGGGCACCGTACGGCTGCTGGGGCTGCTGCGGGTAGCCGTACTGGGCCGGCTGCTGCGGAACTCCGTACGGGGCCTGCGGCGGCTGCTGGCCGTAGGGATGGTTCGGGTCGCCGAAGCTCATCTGCGGTGTTCCTCCGATAGGTCATTGACATCCTCTCCCCTTAAAGGAGGGAGATTCCCGTCTGGGCCGCCGTTGTAGGCAGTCCCTTCGGGTGGGTTCCTGTTTCTTCGCGCTGTGCCGGGACGAGTCCCGGTCTTACCCGCGCTCCGCAGGCTGACACTGCCAGTCCGGCAGCCTTTGCGACGTTGACCGCCGCGTTGATGTCTCGATCAAGGACGGCCCCGCATTCCCCGCACGTCCATACGCGGACGTTGAGGGGCTTAGGGCCGTCCTTGACGCCGCACTGCGAGCAGACCTGAGAGGTCGGCTCGAAGCGGCCGATGCGGTGGAACTGCCGCCCGTACCGTGCTGCCTTGTACTCCAGCATCGACACGAACGCGGACCATCCAGCGTCGTGCACGGACTTCGCCAACCGTGTGCGGGCGAGTCCCTTGACCGGCAGATCTTCCACCGCAACCGCTTGGTTCTCACGGATGATCTTGGTGGAGAGCTGATGGTGAAACTCGCGCCGTGCGTCGGCGGTCCGTGCGTGAGCGCGGGCAACCCTGACCCGCGCCTTCGTCCTGTTGTTGCTGCCCTTCGCCTTGCGCGACAGAGCCTGTTGAGCTTTCTTCAGCTTCTTCTCAGCCCGGCGCAGGAAGCGCGGACTGCCGATCTTCGTGCCGTCGGAGAGGATCGCGAAGTGCGTCAGCCCCAGGTCGATACCGACCACGGGCGCCACCTAGAGATGGTCGAGTTCAACGGCGAGAACAATCACGTCCACCTACTCGTGAACTTCCCGCCGAAGATCGCCCTTTCCAAGTTGGTCAACAGCCTCAAGGGCGTCAGCTCGCGGCGACTGCGGCAAGAGTTCCCCGACCTTGTTCAGCACTACTACCGGGCAAACAAGCTGTGGGCAGGGTCTTACTTCGCCGGCTCGGTAGGCGGTGCCCCGATCAGCGTCCTTCGCCAGTACATCGAACAGCACAACCGCCCGCTGTAGGTGGTGAACGCCGGTCCGCCCAGCGGCGAATCGGCTTGCCCTGCCCTGCTCCGCAGGCCACCGGCTTCCCCACCGCCCTAAAGGGCGATGCACCCGCCGGTTACCCGGTGGCGGGACGATGCGGCGTGACGCGGAGGAAACAGGTTTCACTGGCCCGCCCCCCGACGATGCCTGCGGCACTGCCCGACATTCTTTCCGGGTGGGGCTTGGCCCTGTCCAGTCAAGACCCGGGGGGCCATGGTCTCAGTCGGCCGCCCGGGCAATCGAGCCTGCTCAACGATCCCGTGTGGTTCACGCGACCATGGGCGGCCCTTCCTGGCCGATCGCGTCGAGCAGCAGCTTTGCGGCCACCGCTGCTCCGTCGGCGCGGACCGTGCCGGCCACGGCCTGCGCTCGGGCGCGGGTCTCGGGGGTCAGGGCCGTCTTGAGCGCGGCCGACAGGGACTCGGTGGTCGGCGTCGGACCGTCGTGTGCCGCGCCGATGCCCAGCTCGGCCACGCGGCCGGCCCAGTACGGCTGGTCCGCCAACTGCGGGACCACCACCTGGGGCGCGCCGGCCCGGGCGGCCGTCGTCGTCGTGCCCGCGCCGCCGTGGTGCACCACGGCGGCCACCCGACGGAACAGTGCCTGCTGGTTGACCTCGCCGACGGCGAAGCAGTCGTCCTGATCGTCGGTCAGGGCCAGGTCGGCCCAGCCGCGGGAGACGAGTGCGCGGCGGCCCTGCGCGCGGACCGCATCGATGGCAGCCCTGGCGACGTCCTGCGCGTCGCGCAGGGGCATGCTGCCGAAGCCCACGTACACCGGTGGGGTACCGGCGTCGAGGAACGCCTCCAGATCGGCCGGGAGCGGGCGCTCGTCGGGCCTGATCCACGCGCCGGTCTGCACGACGTCGAGGTCCGCCGGCTGCCGCCACGGGCCCAGGACCGGGTCCGCCGCCAGCCACGGGCGGTCGGTGAAAACGTGGTCGCGGACGTTGTCCGCCGAGGGCAGGCCGATCGATGCCCGGTGGGTGTTGACCGCCTCGCCGAACAACTCGTTCAGGCGCTCGGTGTTGAGATCCCACAGCGTCCGGTTGTCGGTCACGTCCGGTGGGACCGGGCGGCCCGGCCACACGAGCGGCGGGTGGTGCGGCGACGGCAGGTAGGTCGGGAAGTAGGCCACGAACACGTAGGGGATGCCCATCTTTTCGGCCACCGACCGCGCGGCGGCCGCGGCCGGGAGCAAGCCGGTCGCCACCACCGCGTCACATCCCTCGGCCGCCGCGGCGACCGGCTCGTACGTCGCAGCGACCATCTCGGCCGCCCGCTGGGACATGCTCGACGGCGGCTGCGGCTTCTTCCCGGTGATCGCCCCGCTCGCCATCTTGCGCACCGACGTGCCGAGCGGCACCAGCGGGAGGCCGAAACCGTCCAGCAGTTCCGCGAAGTCCGGCGGCGCGCACATCTGTACCTCCGCGCCCAGTTCCCGCAGCTGCACCGCGAGTCCCACCATCGGTTCGACGTCCCCGCGCGACCCGTACGACAACAGCAACACACGCATTTCGGGACTCCCATTTCCGCAGATCACGGCCTCGGCGGGTGATTCTGCAGGACGACCGGGGCCTTGCCGCAAGGCCCCCTGTGCGCTATACGTTGAGAGTGGAAAGGCGTGGGTACTCCCCTTTCCCTTCATCGTCCGCTGTGAACGGACACCCCCTCAGAAGCCGCGGCGCGCCGCGTACGCCGTCGCCCCTGCAGCCTTGGCGGCCGATGGGGCGCCCGGTGCGACTCCGGGCGCCCCATCGCATGCAACGCCGTACGTACCGTGTAGCACTCTGCCGCTATACGAAGATGCCGACCACCGCGGCGACCGCGAAGCCCGCGACCGAGAGCACCGATTCCAGCACCGTCCAGGACTTCAGGGTGTCCCGTTCGGAGATTCCGAAGTACTTCGACACCATCCAGAACCCGCCGTCATTCACATGCGAGGCGAAGATCGATCCCGCCGAGATCGCCATGATGATCAGCGCCAACTGGGCCTGGGACATGCCCTGACCCTCCACCAGCGGCAGCACGATGCCGGCCGTCGTCACGATGGCGACCGTCGCCGAGCCCTGGGCCACCCGCAGCACCAGCGACAGCAGGTAGGCCAGCACGATGATGGGCAGGCCGACGTTGTGGAAGGTGTCGGAGAGGGCGGTGGCGACGCCGCTGCCCTTCAGTACGGCGCCGAAGACACCGCCGGCGCCGACGACCAGGAGGATGTTGCCCACCGGCTTCAACGACGCCGTGGACACCTGCTCCAGGGACTTGCGGGACCAGCCGCGACGGATGCCCAGGAGGTAGTACGAGAGCAGCAGCGCGATCGTCAGGGCGACGAAGGGGTGGCCGAAGAACTCGATGACCGAGCGGCCGGTGGAGGGGCGCAGGGCGATGGAGGAGAAGGTCGCCAGGAGGATGAGGACGAGCGGGGTGCCGATGATGGCCAGGACGGTGGCGAGGGAAGCCGGCTTCTCCCGGGGAGTGACCCCGGCGGCCTTCTGCTCGGCGGCGACGGCGGCCTTGGCCTCCTCGGCGGCCTCGAGCATGTCCTGCGGTACGGGGACGAAGAGGCGCTTGCCGATCCAGGCGGCGTAGCCCCAGGCGGCCAGTACGGCGGGGATGCCGCAGATGATGCCCATGAGGATGACCCAGCCGAGGTCCACCTTGAACAGGCCGGCGGCGGCGACCGGGCCGGGGTGCGGGGGCAGGAAGGCGTGGGTCATGGAGAGACCCGCGAGCAGGGGCATGCAGTAGAGGAGGATCGACTTACCGCTGCGCTTCGCGGCCGCGTAGACGATCGGGGCGAGGACGAAGATGCCGACGTCGAAGAAGACGGGGATACCGAAGATCAGGCCCGTCATCCCCATGGCCAGCGGGGCGCGCTTTTCGCCGAAGAGGCGGAGGAGGCGGGCGCTCAACACCTCCGCACCGCCGGAGACTTCGAGTATCGCGCCGAGCATGGTGCCCAGGCCGATGATGATGGCGACATGGCCGAGGATGCCGCCCATGCCGGTCTCGATCATCGAGATGGCGTCGGACTTCTGGACCGTGCCGAAGAGTTCGGTGACGGAGAGGCCGGCGGCGAGGCCGACCACGATGGACACCGACAGCAGCGCGACGAAGGGCTGCAGCCGGACCTTGATGATCAGCACGAGCAGCAGGGCGATGCCGAGGGCGGCGACCGTCAGGAGGCCTGCGGTGCCTGGTATCACGGCGAGCAGACCGCCGGTGTGGGGTGGTGGCGGTGACGGGGTGGGGGCCGTGGCAGCGAGGAACATGGGGTGACTCCGTTGGCAGGCAGGGGCTTTCCGGGCAGGGGGGACCGCGGCAGGGCGCCCCTGGGGTGCGGGGCGCCGTGCCGTGCGGCGGGTAGTGGTGCGGGCGTACTAAAGGCACAGGTGGTCTAACGGCTCGGGTGGTCCGGCGGCTCGGGCGACGGCTCGGGCGACGGCTCGGGCGGTGGCTCAGCTCAGGACGGCGAGGGCGTCGATCTCGATGAGGAGGCCCTTGGGGAGACCGACGTAGACGGTCGTCCGGGCGGCGGGGACCTCCTTGAGGCCCTGCTCCTCGAAGTAGGCGTTGTAGATCTCGTTCATCTCGGCGAAGTGCGCGACGTCGGTGAGATAGACGCGCATCATCATGACGTCGTCCCAGCTCGCGCCGCCTTCCTCCAGGATCGCCTTGACGTTGGCGAAGGTCTGGAGGGTCTGCTCGCGCAGGGTGGGTCCGGCGGGCGTGGGGGCCTGGCCCTCGACGGCGGGCAGGAAGCCGACCTGGCCGGCGACCTGGAGGATGTTGCCCTTCTTGACGCCGTGGGAGAACTTCGCGGGCGGGGTGGTGTGGGTGGCCGGGGTGAGGGCGGTCTTCTCGCTCATACTCATGCTTCCTTGGTGGGTGGTGTGCCGGAGTACTCCCGGCTGATGGCGTCGGCGGTGCGGCGTACCAGCGGGAGCAGCCTGAGGAGGTCCTCGGCGCTGACGACGACGTTCGGCGCGGAGACCGACATCGCGGCGACCAGGCGTCCGTCGGCGCCGCGGATGGGGGCGCCGATGCAGTTGATGGACTCCTCGTGGCCACCGAGGTCGGTGGCCCAGCCCTGTTCGCGGACCTTGGCCAGTTCCGCGAGGAAGGCCATGGCGTGGGGGGTCGAACGGGACGTGTAGAGGGGGTAGTCGAGCTTTTCCGCGAGGGCGCGGCGCTCGGGCTCGGGCAGGTCGGCGAGGAGCAGCTTGGCGACCGCGGCGACGGTTATCGCGACGGGCTTGCCGATCCGGGAGTACATCCGGACCGGGTAGCGGCTCTCGACCTTGTCGATGTAGACGACCTCGTTCTCCTCGTGGACCGCAAGGTGGACGGTGTGTCCGCATTTCTCGTTGAGCTCGACGAGGTGGGGGTGGGCGATCTCGCGGACGTCGAGGTTCTCGACGGCCTGCTGGGCGAGGGCGAAGAGGCGGGCACCGAGGCGGTAGCGCTGGTCGGGCTGGCGGTGGACGAGGCCGTGTTCGTGGAGGGTGCGCAGCAGCCGCAGGGCGGTGGACTTGTGGACGCCGAGACGGTCGGCGACCTGCCCCAGGTCGGCGGGTCCCTCGGCGAGCAGCGGCAGGATGCTCAGTGCCCGGTCGACGGTCTGGCTCATGCTTGTGCCTCGCTTCGCTCGGCCCTGCCTTCGCCAGGGGCGCACCTCTCGATGGTTCTCTCGCTGCGCTCGTTCACGGTGTCCGTACCTCCTGGTCCACGGCCGCCATGGCTTCCGTCCAGCCGGGGCCGAGGTGCAGTGTCCCCCAGGCCGTGTCGTCGAGGGCGGCGAGGCGGTCGGCGAGGGCGACCCAGGAGGGGCGCCGCGCAGCGGCTCGTTGAGGGGCGGTGGTCGGGAGACGGGCGGGCGGTGCGGTCAGGTCCCCGGGGACGGTCAGGACCGCGGCGGCCCACAGGTGGCCGTACCGGATACGGCTGCGGACGGGCAGGCCGCGGAGGGTGGCGGAGAGGAAGCCGGCGGCGAAGGCGTCGCCGGCGCCCACGGCGGCGACGACGTCGACGCGCGGGGCGGGCTCGGTGTGCCGGCCGCCGTGCCGGTCGTAGGCGACGGCGCCCGCGGCCCCGCGCTTGACGACCAGCATGCCGGGCTCGGGCAGCGCCGCGCGGACGGCGTCGGGGCCGCCGGTGAGGCCCCAGGCGTCCGCCGCCTCGTCCTCGCCGACGAAGACGAGGTCGGCGCCGCGCGCGAGGTCGAGCAGCACCCGGGCGTCGGCGGCATCGCGCCACAGACCCGGCCGGTGGTTGACGTCGAAGGAGACGAGGGGGCGGCCGCCGCCCGGCGCCGTCAGCTCGCGCAGCAGGCCGAGGCAGTCCCCGGAGAGCGCCGCGGTGATCCCCGACAGGTGCAGGACGCGGCCCGACCGGACCGCGGCCAGGTCCATGGTCGCGACGGCCATCGCGGAGGCGGCGGAGCCGGCCCGGTAGTACGCGACCTCGTGGGCATCGGTGGCGCGGTCGCCGGCCGTGCGGAAGTAGATGCCGGTGGGGCGGGCGGGGTCGCGTCGTACGGCCGTGGTGTCGACCCCGTACGCGCGGATGGCGGCCACCAGGTGATCGCCGAATCCGTCGGCGCCCACCCGGCTGACCCACTTCGCCGCATGCCCGGCGGCGGCGAGCACACACGCCACATTGGACTCCGCGCCGCCGATGGCGCGCTCGAAGGCGGGGACGTCGGCGAGCCGCCCCGGTGTGGTGGGCAGGAAGGTGACCATGGACTCGCCGAGGCAGACGACATCGGCATCGGCCTTCGGGCCGGTGCTGTCGCTGACGTTCGAGGACCTGGTCACGATCGGTGGTGCTCCTTCGCTGTGGTGCGGGTTTCTCACCGCTGTGGTGCGGGTTTCTCACCGTTGGGCGGCCATTGACCGGGTGATGGCCCGGATGTTAGACAGCCATAAGCGGTATACGCAATGACCGTTGCAGAGAATGCAACACCAGATCTACGGGGATCTTCACGGACCTGCGGAGATCTGCGTAGATGTGCAGCACGGCAGCAATGCCGCAACCACAGCAAGAGATCCCACAGCTTTTCGAGGAGACCCCCATGGCCGTCGAGCGGCTCGCCCAGGCACTCAAGGGACTCGCCGACGAACGCGTCGACCACCGCTTCAAGGCGCTCCCCCCGGACGCCGAGGGACGCACCGTCGGTGCGCTGGCCGCCGAGCGCCGCAACCTCTTCACCGGCGGGTTCACCACCCCCGTCCTCGCCCTCTCCGCCGAGTCGGTCGAGCACAACCTCGCCCTGATGGAGACCTACGCCGACCGGCACGGCCTGGCCTTCGCCCCGCACGGCAAGACCTCCATGGCGCCGCAGCTCTTCGCCCGCCAGATCGAGTACGGCGCCTGGGGCATCACCGCCGCCGTCCCCCACCAGGCCCGCGTCTACCGCGGCTACGGCATCCAGCGGATCTTCCTCGCCAATGAGCTGGTGGACGCGCCCGCGCTGCGCTGGCTCGCCGCCGAACTGGCCGCCGACCCGGACTTCCGCTTCCTCTGTTACGTCGACTCGCTGCGCGGTATCGAGCTGATGGACACGGCGCTGCGCGAGGCCGGGGCCGTCCGCCCAGTGGATGTCGTCATCGAGCTGGGTGCCGGTGAGGGTGCCCGTACCGGCGTCCGTACCGAGGCCGAATGCCTCGAACTCGCCGACGCCATCGCGGGCGTGGACACCCTGCGCCTCGTGGGCGTCGCCGGTTACGAGGGCGAGGTGCCCGACGCCGACTCCGCGCGGGTGACCGCCTGGCTGCGCCGGCTGGTCGCGCTGGCCGTGGAGTTCGACAAGGCGGGCCGGTTCGCCGATCTCGACCAGATCGTGGTCAGCGCGGGCGGCAGCGCCTGGTTCGACGCGGTCGCCGAGGTCTTCGCCGAGATCCCCGGACTCTCCGCGCCGGTCCTCAAGCTGCTCCGCTCGGGCGCGTATGTCTCGCACGACGACGCCCACTACCGCCGTCTCACCCCCTTCAACCGCATCCCGGAGGAGGGCGCCCTGCAGCCCGCCTTCCGCCTCTGGGCACAGGTCGTCTCCCGCCCCACCCCCCAGCAGGCCTTCCTCAACGCGGGCAAGCGGGACGCGGCGTACGACCTCGATCTGCCGCAGGCCCAGGTCGTACGGTCCGGCCGGGACGGCACCGAGCGCCGCGCGGACGGCATCGCCGTCACCGGCCTGTCCGACCAGCACGCCTGGGTCACCACCGAGCACGCCGGCGACCTGGAGGTCGGCGACTGGGTGGGCCTCGGCCTGTCCCACCCCTGTACGTCGTTCGACAAGTGGCAGCTGATCCCGCTGGTCGAGGCGGACGGCACGGTCACGGACTACATCCGCACCTTCTTCTAGGGCCGTCCTTCCAGGGCCGTCCCCCAAGACCCCGACGGTGCGCGCCGATCCCCCGCGGCGCGCGCCGTCGGACCCAGCAGGCCGCATGAGCCGGCCCCGCACGCCGTGAGAAAGGCAGCCCCAGCCATGGACACCGTGCTCCGCGACGTCCGCGTCATCGATGGTTCCGGCGGTCCGTCCTACCGCGCCGATGTCGCCCTGGCCGGCGGCCGGATCGCCGGGATCCGGCGGGAGACGGACGGCGGGCCGCGCCCGGCTGCCGCGCGCATGGTGGACGCCGACGGCCTCGCCCTCTCCCCCGGCTTCATCGATATGCACGCCCACAGCGACCTCGCGCTGCTCCGCGACCCCGCGCACGAGGCCAAGGCCGCCCAGGGCGTCACCCTCGAAGTCATCGGCCAGGACGGCCTGTCGTACGCGCCGGTCGACGACCGCACCCTCGCCGAGGTCCGCGCGCAGATCACCGGCTGGAACGGTGGGGGTACCTCCCGCTCGAGCGGAGCCGAGAGTGGGGGAGGTGGGGACATCGACTTCACCTGGCGCACCGTCGGCGAGTATCTCGACCGCCTCGACCACGGCTTCGACGGCCGGGGCATCGCCGTCAACGCCGCGTACCTCATCCCGCAGGGCACCGTCCGGATGCTCGCCCTCGGCTGGGACGACCGCGACGCCGGCCCCGACGAGCTCGCACGGATGAAGCAGCTGGTCGCCGAGGGCCTGGAACAGGGCGCCGTCGGCCTCTCCTCCGGTCTGACCTACACGCCCGGCATGTACGCCTCGGACGCCGAACTGACGGAACTGTGCCGGGTGGTGGCCCGCTACGACGGCTATTACTGCCCGCACCACCGCTCCTACGGGGCGGGTGCGCTCGAGGCGTACGAGGCGATGGTCGCCCTCACCCGCGAGGCCGGCTGCGCCCTCCATCTCGCCCACGCCACCATGAACTTCGGCGTCAACAAGGGCCGCGCCCCCGAGCTGCTGGCGCTCCTGGACAAGGCCCTCGACGCCGGCGCCGACATCTCCCTCGACACCTATCCCTACACCCCCGGCTGCACCACTCTCGTGGCGATGCTGCCCAGTTGGGCGAGCGAGGGCGGACCCGAGGCGATCCTGGCCCGCCTCCGGGACGAGGCGACGGCCGAGTGCATCCGGCACGTCATGGAGGTCGAGGGCGCGGACGGCTGCCACGGTGTGCCGATCGACTGGGACACCGTCGAGATCTCGGGGGTGAGCGACCCCGCACTCGCCGGACACGTCGGCAGGACCGTCGCCCGCAGCGCCGCCGAACGCGGCGAGAAGCCCTGGGTCACCGCCCGCCGCCTCCTGATCGACGACCGCCTGGGCTCCACGATCCTCCAGCACGTCGGCCATGAGGAGAACGTCCGCCGGATCATGCGCCACCGCGTCCACACCGGCGGCAGCGACGGCATCCTCCAGGGCGACAAGCCGCATCCGCGCGCGTACGGCACCTTCCCCCAGTACCTCGGCAGGTACGTCCGCGACCTGGGCGTCCTCTCCCTGGAGGAGTGCGTCGCCCATCTGACGGGCCGCCCGGCCGCCCGCCTGCGCCTGCCCGACCGCGGCCTCGTCCGCGAGGGCTACCGCGCCGACCTGGTCCTCTTCGACCCGGCCACGGTCGCGGCCGGGTCGACCTACGAGGCGCCGCGCACCCTGCCCACCGGTATTCCGCATGTCCTGATCGACGGCCGCTTCGTGATCGAGGACGGCCGACGCACGGACGTACTGGCGGGGCGGGCGGTGCGGCGGACCGCCTCGGACAGGCCTTAGGCGGCCGCCGCGCCACACCCGCCGACGTGCGACGGAATCGGTAGGGCGGCCCGGCAGCGATCCCCGCCCGTCCCTCACCCCACGTGAGCAAATCCACACCATGCGCTCATCGAGGTGGGGAAAAACACCCGGCGGTCGCCGATACACGGCCGTAAAGTGGCGGACATGCAGGTGATCCAGTCAACCAAGCTCGCCAACGTCTGCTACGAAATCCGTGGCCCGGTGCTCGAGGAGGCCATGCGGCTGGAGGCGGCGGGTCACCGCATCCTCAAGCTCAACACCGGCAACCCGGCGGCGTTCGGCTTCGAGTGCCCGCCCGAGATCCTGGAGGACATCCTCCGCTCGGTCGGCACGGCACACGGCTACGGCGATGCCAAGGGCCTGCTCTCCGCCCGCCGCGCGGTGATGCAGCACTACCAGACCCAGGGCATCGAGCTGTCGGTCGACGACATCTATCTGGGCAACGGCGTCTCCGAGCTGATCCAGATGTCGATGCAGGCGCTGCTGGACGACGGCGACGAGGTGCTGGTCCCGGCGCCGGACTATCCGCTGTGGACGGCCTCGGTCTCGCTCTCCGGCGGCACGGCCGTGCACTACCGCTGCGACGAGCAGGCGGACTGGATGCCGGACCTGGCCGACATCGAACGCAAGGTCACCGACCGCACCAAGGCCATCGTCGTCATCAACCCCAACAACCCCACGGGTGCCGTCTACAGCGAGGAACTGCTGCGCGGCATAGCGGACATCGCCCGCCGCCACCAGCTGATCGTCTGCGCCGACGAGATCTACGACAAGATCCTCTACGACGACGCCACCCACACCCCGTTCGCCTCGCTCGCGCCCGACCTGCTGACCCTGACCTTCAACGGGCTGTCCAAGGCGTACCGGGTCGCGGGCTACCGCAGCGGCTGGATGGCCGTCTGCGGCCCCAAGGCGCACGCCTCCTCGTACATCGAGGGCCTGACGATCCTGGCCAATATGCGGCTGTGCGCCAACATGCCGGCCCAGCACGCGGTCGCCACCGCCCTCGGCGGCCGGCAGTCCATCAACGACCTGGTGCTGCCCGGCGGCCGGCTGCGCGAGCAGCGCGATGCGGCGTACGAGCTGCTCACCCAGATCCCGGGCGTCAGCTGCGTCAAGCCGAAGGGCGCGCTGTACGCCTTCCCGCGGCTCGACCCCAAGGTCTACAAGATCAAGGACGACCGGCAGATGGTGCTGGACCTGCTGCGCGCCGAGAAGATCATGATCGTGCACGGCACGGGCTTCAACTGGCCGGAGCCGGACCACTTCCGCCTGGTCACGCTGCCCAGCGCGGACGACCTGACGGACGCCGTCACCCGGATCGGAACCTTCCTGGACGGTTACGGGCAGTACTGAACCGACGCGACTTCTGTACGACTCACAACTTTAGACAAGGTCTAAGCTAGGATGGCCTCCTAGGAGTATTCGGCTGCCCCTGTGCGGCCACTCGTTCCAGGTGCTTGCAGGAGGCCCCCATGTACGAACCGATCCGCACCAAGTCGGTCCACACCATGGCCGCCGCCCCGGACTTTCCGCACCGCTCCCGCGAGGAGGAGCTGGACATCCGGCTCGCCGGACAGCTGACGGCGCTGCTCACCGTCACCGATGAGCTGCACGCCCTGGCGGTGCGGGCCGGCGACGCCACGGAGAGTGCCGCGCTGGCGGCCGCCGCCGACCGGATCGCCGAGCAGGTGGCGCGGCTGAGCGGCGGCCGCCATCCGCTGCGTGCCGAGCCCAGCGACGGCGGCGATCCCTCCCGTATGCCGGTCCTGCACCGCCGCGCCCACACCCTCGCCGGGAACGCCCTGGCGGTGGCCACCTCCCGCGACGACGCCACGGCGACGGAGCTGGCGGCGGAGCGGATGGCGGCGCACGGTGCGGCCGCGGAGGTGGCGGACCTCGCCACCGCCTGACGTCACACGTCCGGGGCCCCGCACCAAGTACGGGACCCCGGACGGGCGTTCAGGTGCACCGGCCGCTAGCCGAGGCGCTTCACCAGCGCGCGGTACTCGTCCCACAGCTCCTTCGGCGTGTGGTCACCGAAGGTGTTGAGGTGCTCGGGGATCAGCGACGCCTCCTCGCGCCACACGTCCTTGTCGACGGTGAGCAGGAAGTCGAGGTCGGCGTCGGCGAGGCCGAGGCCCTCGGTGTCCAGCGCGTCCTTGGTGGGCAGCACCCCGATGGGGGTCTCGACACCCTCGGCCGTGCCCTCCAGGCGCCCGACGATCCACTTGAGCACCCGGCTGTTCTCACCGAAGCCCGGCCATACGAAGCGGCCCTTGGCGTCCTTGCGGAACCAGTTGACGTAGTAGATCTTCGGCAGCTTGGACTGGTCCTTGTCCGCGCCGACCTTGACCCAGTGGCCCATGTAGTCGCCCATGTTGTAGCCGCAGAACGGCAGCATGGCGAACGGGTCGCGGCGCAGCTCGCCGACCTTGCCCTCGGCCGCGGCGGTCTTCTCGGACGCCACGTTCGCGCCGAGGAAGACACCGTGGTTCCAGTCGAGGGACTCCGTCACCAGCGGTACGGCGCTGGCGCGGCGGCCGCCGAAGAGGATTGCCGAGATCGGCACGCCCTTGGGGTCCTCCCACTCGGGCGCGATGGTCGGGCACTGGGCGGCCGGGACGGTGAAGCGGGCGTTGGGGTGGGCGGCCGGGACGCCGGACTCGGGGGTCCAGTCGTTGCCCTTCCAGTCCGTCAGATGCGCCGGGGCGCCCTCGGTCATGCCCTCCCACCACACGTCGCCGTCGTCGGTCAGGGCGACATTGGTGAAGACGGAGTTGCCCCAGAGGGTCTTCATGGCGTTGGCGTTGGTGTGCTCGCCGGTGCCGGGCGCCACGCCGAAGAAGCCGGCCTCGGGGTTGATCGCGTAGAGCCGGCCGTCCTCGCCGAAGCGCATCCAGGCGATGTCGTCGCCGATGGTCTCCACGGTCCAGCCCGGCACGGTCGGCTCGAGCATCGCCAGGTTGGTCTTGCCGCAGGCGCTCGGGAAGGCGGCGGCGACGTACTTGGCCTCGCCCTGCGGCGGGGTCAGCTTGAGGACGAGCATGTGCTCGGCGAGCCAGCCCTCGTCACGGGCCATGACGGAGGCGATGCGCAGCGCGTAGCACTTCTTGCCGAGCAGGGCGTTGCCGCCGTAGCCGGAGCCGTAGGACCAGATCTCGCGGGCCTCGGGGAAGTGCGAGATGTACTTGGTGGAGTTGCACGGCCACGGAACGTCCGCCTCGCCCTCGGCCAGGGGGGCGCCGAGGGTGTGGACGGCCTTGACGAAGAAGCCGTCCTCGCCGAGCTCGTCGAGAACCGGCTGCCCCATACGGGTCATGGTGCGCATCGAGACCGCGACGTAGGCCGAGTCGGTGATCTCCACGCCGATCGCGGAGAGGGGAGAGCCGAGCGGGCCCATGCAGAACGGGACGACGTACATCGTCCGGCCCTTCATCGAGCCGCGGAAGAGGCCCTTCTCCCCGGTGAAGATGTCCCGCATCTCGGCGGGCGCCTTCCAGTGGTTCGTCGGGCCGGCGTCCTCCTCCTTCTCGGAGCAGATGAAGGTGCGGTCCTCGACGCGCGCGACGTCCGTGGGGTCGGAGGCGGCGTAGTACGAGTTGGGGCGCTTGATCGGGTCGAGCTTCTTGAACGTGCCCTTGTCGACGAGCTCTTCGCACAGACGCTCGTACTCCGCCTCCGAGCCGTCACACCAGACGACCCGGTCGGGCTGGGTGATCGCTGTGATCTCGTCGACCCAGGAGATCAGTTCCTGGTGACGGGACGGAATGGGGGAGGGAGCCGCGTTGTCGCGCGCCACGATCGCTCCTAGATGAGGGTGTGGGCGGATTACCGACCGGTATGCCGGGGAAATCCGTTGTGTAGTTGGATCTGTTCGCTGAGCTGCCCCTTGGGGGCCGCGACCCGGATGCTTCGTGACCGCTCATCCGGTGCCGACCGCACTCATTTGATCATCCGACCCGGATAGAGTTCTGTCCAGAGGGCACTTTCGTGACCGTCACCACTTCTCGGCAGAGAGGTAACTTACGGTCGCGTAGGTAGCATGTCGGCCATGACTTCCGCGCCCGACGCAGCCGAGAGCCCGACCCACCCCGCACCGTCCGCGGCCGGCGCCGTCTCCGCGGTGGCCGCCGCGGCCGCACCGCTCAAGCCGCGGCTTCGCGGCTGGCTGCACGCCGGAATGTTTCCCGCCGTGCTGCTGTCCGGCGTCCTGCTCACCGCGCTCGCCGACAGCCCCCGCGGCCGCCTGGCCTGCGCCATCTACACGCTCTCCGCCTGTCTGCTCTTCGGGATCAGCGGCCTGTACCACCGCGGCAACTGGAGCCCCCGGACCGACGGCATCCTGCGGCGTCTCGATCACGCCAACATCTTCCTGATCATCGCGGGCACCTATACGCCGCTGACGATGCTGCTCGTACCGGGCACCCGCGGCCAGGTACTCCTGTGGGCCGTCTGGGCGGCCGCGCTGGCCGGCATCTTGTTCCGCGTCTTCTGGGTCGGCGCGCCCCGCTGGCTCTACACCCCCTGCTACATCGCCATGGGCTGGGCCGCCGTCTTCTTCCTCCCCGACTTCCTGCAGACGGGCGGGATCGCGGTGCTGGTGCTGGTCGTCGTCGGCGGCCTGCTCTACAGCGCGGGCGGCGTGATCTACGGGATCAAGCGCCCCAACCCCTCGCCCCGCTGGTTCGGCTTCCACGAGGTCTTCCACTCGCTGACGCTGGCGGCGTTCGTCGTGCACTACGTGGGGATTTCCCTGGTGGCCTACACGCACGCGTAGGCACCGGCGAGCACCCGCGAGGGGGCTCGCGACGGGACTCGAACGATGGCCGTGACCTTGGGGTCGCGGCCATTTGCCATGTCTGGGCGTCAGCACCCGCCGCCGCACCCCGCCCTACCCCGCTCCGCACCAATATTGACAGTAACCATCTTTTGGGAGTTACTCTCATTTGAGTCAAGCTCTCGATTCTGCTGCTCGCTCTCACTGTCGACTTCAAAGGTGTGCCATGACATCGCCGACCGACGTACCGCACGCGGCCCCCTCCGCACCACCCGGCCCCCGCCGCTGGTGGGCACTTGGAGCGCTCGTCGCCGCCATGCTCGTCCTCGGCTTCGACACGACGATCCTCAACGTCGCGCTGCCGGCCATGGCCGCCCAACTGGGCGCCGACACGGGCCAGCAGCAGTGGATCGCCGACGCCTACACCGTCGTCTTCGCCGCCCTGATGCTCCCCGCCGGACTCCTGGGCGACCGGTTCGGACGCCGCCGGATGCTGCTCTGCGGCCTCGGCATCTTCCTGGTCGGCTCGCTGCTCGGCACCCTCGTGGACAGCGCCCACCTGGTCATCGCGGCCCGCGCCGTGATGGGGATCGGCGCCGCGCTGATCATGCCGCTGGCGATGTCCGTACTGCCCTCGCTCTTCGGGCCCGACGAACGCTCCACCGCCGTCGGCGCGATCTCCGCCGCCTCGGCCCTCGGCCTCCCGCTCGGCCCGCTGGTCGGCGGCTGGCTGCTGGACCACTTCTGGTGGGGGTCGATCTTCTTCGTCAACGTCCCGCTCGCCCTGATCGGCATCGCCGCCTGCGTCTTCCTGCTCCCGGAAACCCGCGACCCGGCCTCCCCCAAGGTCGACGCCCTCTCCGCGGGCCTGACCGCCACCGGACTCGGCGCCCTGGTCTTCGGCATCATCGAGGGCCCGGCGCGCGGCTGGGGCGACCTGCTCGTGGTCACGGCGCTGACCTCATCCGTTGCCCTGATCACCGGCCTGGTGCTGCGCGGCCGCGGCCTGGAGCGGCCGATGCTCGATCTGCGGCTGCTGCGCGGCCGTGGCTTCCTCTGGAACACGGTCGCCGCGGCGCTCGGCACCCTGGTGCTGTCGGGGCTGATGTTCCTCCTGCCGCAGTACCTCCAGGCCGTACTGGGGCAGGACGCGTTCGGCACCGGCCTGCGGATGCTGCCGATGATGGCCGGGCTGTTGGTCGCGGCCAAGGGCAGCGGCGCCCTCGCCGCGCGCATCGGGCCGCGCCCGGTCGTCACCGGCGGCCTGATCGTGCTGGCCTGCGCGGCTTTCCTCGGCTCCACCACCGACGTCCACGACGGCTACGGCACCACCGCGCTGTGGCTGTCCATCGCCGGCATCGGCTTCGGCTTCGCCATGGTCCCGGCCATGGATGCGGCGCTCGGTGCCTTGCCCGGTGACCGCGCGGGCAGCGGGTCCGGACTGCTCATGACGGTGCGGCAGTTCGGCGGTGCGCTGGGCGTGGCGCTGCTCGGCAGCCTGCTCGCGGGGGCGTACGGCGACCGGATCGACACCACCGGGCTTCCGGCGCGGGCCGCCGACGCCGCGGGGGACTCGGTCGTCGCCGCCCACCTGGTGGCCGACCGGATCGGCGCGCCCCAGCTGGCCGCTTCCGCGGACCGCGCCTATCTGCACGGCATGGGCCTGGTCCTGCTGGTGTGCGGCATCGCGGCCCTGGTGGCGGCGCTGCTGACGGCGGCCTTCCTGCCCAATCCGCGGACCGGGCGGGAACGCGGCGGAGAGGGGATTGCGGGGCGCGGGCCGGGTACGGCGGACAGCCCGGCTCCGGCCGACAGCCCGGCTGCGGGGCACCTCCCCGGTACGGACACGGCCGTGGCCACCAGGACACCCGATGCCCGACAATGATGACCATGGCCTCCGCACGTACCTCCCCCTCCGCCACTACGTCGTCGCCCGGGGCTCCCAGGCCCGGACTGCGCGAGCGGAAGAAGATGCAGACCCGGCAGGCGATCCGCCGCGCCGCCTATCGGCTCTTCGAGGAGCAGGGCTACGACGCGACCCCCGTCGACCGGATCGCCGAGGCCGCGGAGGTCTCGCCCAGCACGGTCTTCCGCTACTTCCCCACCAAGGAAGACATCGTGCTGACCGACGAGTACGACACCGTCCTGGAGACGGGGCTCCGCGCCCGTCCGGCGGATGAGCCGATGGTCGAGTCGCTGCGGCGGGTCACCATCGAGGCGCTCGGCACCTTCGCGGCGGAGGCCCGTACGGAACTCGTCCAGCGCATGCGGCTGGTCCGCGACGTGCCCGCCATCAGGGGCCGTACGGCGGAGAACGCCGCCCGCGACGCCGCGATGATCAGCACCGTGATCGCCGAGCGCACCGGCCGTCCGGTCGACGACCTGGAGGTACGGGTCATCAGCGCGGCGGCCCTGGCGGCCCTTCAGGAGGCGCTGATGCGCTGGGTCGAGGCGGGCCCGGACGCCGACCTGGAGGCACTGGTCGACCAGGCGATGGACGTCCTGGCCCGCGGCCTCACGCTCTGAAGGGCGGGCGATCCGCCGGGGCGGGGCGGTCGGCCGGAACGGGGCGGTCGGCCGGGGCGGCGGCATCCAGCCAGAAGATCGGGCCGCTGTCCGCCCCCGCCCGTAACCCGTCGCCCGGCCCGGTCGCCTCCTCCCCCTGCGCGCCCGGTTCTCCCAGCCGGGCCGCGAGCCGCGTCCGCAGCTGCGACAGCCGCTCGATCCGGGCATCGAGGTCAGCAAGCCGGCGCCGGGCCACCGCCTCCGCGGCCGAACACCGCTCCGCCCGCGGGTCCTTGGGTATCACCTCCGGCAGCCCCTCGGCCGGCATGGTCGCCAGCAGATGCGCAAAGGCGCGGACATCACCGACCGTCAGCCCCGCATCCCGCAGCTCACGAACCGCCCGCAGCCGCCGTACATCCTCCGCGTCGTACTCCCGGTGCCCCGACGGCGCCCTGCGGGCCGTCACCAGCCCCTGCTGCTCGTAATACCGCACCGTCCGCGGCGTCAGCCCGGCAGCGGCCGCGGCGTCACCGATGCGCATGGGCGGACCTTCCCGCTTCCGCTGCTCGAGTGGGTGCCTTCGGGCCGCCCGCCCCCTTGGCCAGCGCGCTCTCGATGTCTGCGGCCGCCCGCAGCAGATACTCGTCCGCGCCCGGCGCACCGACCAGCTGGAGCCCGAGCGGCAGCCCGTTGGCGGCGTGGCCGGCGGGGAGACTGAGGGACGGGAGGCCTGCGTTGCTCCAAGGCAGGCACATGATGGATGTGCCGGTACTGGCGAGGCCGGCGGGCGCGGGACCGGTGGCCGAGGGGGATGCCCAGAGGTCGATTCCGGACGCGTCCGCCTCCGCGGCGAGCCGTTCGCGGAATGCGGTCCGCCGGATCCGGGCCGCCTCGTAGGCGGCGTCCCCGATCGTGTGGCCTTGCCGGATGGCCGCCACCGTCTCGTCCCGGTAGCGGTCACCGTACTGTGCGAACCATTCGGCGTGGGCCTGCGCCACCTCGTAGCGGTTGATGGTGAAGAGCTGGTCGACGATCTCGTCGAAGTCACCCATGACCGGCACTTCACGGACCCGGTAACCGGCCGCCTGCAACAGCTCCTGCTGCTCCTTGAACGCGCGCAGTGCTTCGTCCCCGGCACGCTCCAGGTAGGGGCCGACCGGAATGCCGAGCACCGGCCGCCGCTCTCCCGGAACCTCGCCCGCTTCCCCGTCCGGCCGCCGGCCGTCACACAGCACCGCTGCCGCGAGGGCCACCCCCGCCACATCCGTGGCATAACACCCCAGCGTGTCGAACCCGGCGGCGTTGGGGATCACCCCGTCGACCGGGATCCGCCCGTACGTGGGCTTGAAACCGACCACCCCGCAGTACGCGGCCGGACGGATCATCGAGCCGACGGTCTGCGTCCCGATCGCCAGCGGCACCATCCCGGCGGCAACCGCAGCCGCCGAGCCTCCCCCATTGCCTAAAGGGCATGGGAGGTACCCCCACCTCGAACCCCCGGGCGTATGCGCGAGGTTGTGGGGATTACGGGTCGGGCCGGGCGCCGTGACGGCGAACTCCGCGGTCACGGTCTTGCCCGCTATCAGGGCGCCCGCCGCACACAGGCGGTCGACGACGGTGGCCTGAGCGCCGCCCAGTACCTCCGGCGGCAGCGCGGACCCCGCGCGGGTGGGCAGGCCGTCGACGTGCACGATGTCCTTGACGCCGACGGGTATGCCGTACAGGGCGGGCAGTTCGGCCCCGTCCGGCGGAACGGCCGCCGTCAGCCGTCGTGCCGCGTCCAAGAGCCGTGTGCGCCGCTCCGGTTCGGGCACAAAGGCCTGCACCCGTGCATCGATGGCATCGATGCGGTCGCAGGTGCGCGCCGCAGCGGCGACGGGGTCGTCCGTGCCGGACCGCAGCGCCGCGGCGTCCCGGAGGAGGGATCGGTACCTCAGCAAGGTCTCCACGCTCGCAGGCTACCGCCGGCCACTGACAGTCCCGCGGCGGACGCCCGCCGCCGCACCGCTCACCGCGCCGGGATCACAACTCCAGTACCACGGCGCCCAGATGACGCCCTTCGGTCAGCTCGCGCAGCGCACGCGGGGCCTGCTCGATGCCGTGCAGCCGGGCGTGCGGGAAGGTGAGGGTGCCGTCGCGCAGGCCCGCGGCGAAGCGCTGGTTCCACTCCGGGATCAGGTCGAGGTGGTCATACAGGGCGACGCCGCGCAGGGTGATGCTCCGGGAGAGCAGCGAGAGGGTGTCGATCGGCGTGGGGGCCGGGCCGTTTTCGGAGAGCTGGCTGGAGAGTGCGCCGACGATCGCGAGCCGGGCGCCCCGGTTGGCGAGGGCGAGGGCGGCCTGCAGCTGCTCGCCGCCCACGTTGTCGAAGAGCGCGTCGATGCCCTCCGGGGCGGCCGTGCGCAGCTGCTCCTCGATGGGGCCGGCGCCGCGGATGACCACCGCGTCATAGCCGAGCTCCTTGATCAGCCGGTCGGCCTTCTGCTGCGAGCCGGTGCTGCCGATGACCCTGGTGGCGCCGTACTGCCGGGCGATCTGGCCCGCCAGGGAACCGACGCCGCCCGCCGCCCCGGTGACGAACACGGTGTCGCCGGGGCGGACCTCGGCGCCGCGCGCGATACCCATCAGGGCGGTGGGCCCCTGGGAGAGGTAGGCGGCCGGATCGGGCAGGAGGTCCAGGTCGAGGCGGTGCACCCCGTCCGCGTCGAGCAGGGCGTACTCGCGCCAGCCGAGCCGGTGTTCCACCAGGTCACCGGGGGTGAGGTCGGTCCCTGGGGCGGCCACCACCTCGCCGACCGCGGAGCCGTGCAGCGGCCTGCCGATCTCGTACGGCGGCATCGGCACGTCGCTGGTCTCGTCCATCAGGGTGCGCATCACGGCGGCGACGCCCATATGGGTGTTGCGTATGAGTACCTGGCCGGGCCCCGGTTCGGGCACCGGAACCTCCACGATCTCGAAGAGGTCATCGGTGACCCGACCCTGGGGGCGGGCGGCCAGGTGGACTTCACGGTGCGTGCGGTTTGTCATGCCCCGAGGCTAGAACCTGACGCGCGCGTCAAGGTCAAACCGGTCGATGGTCCTAGGACTTGAGGCGGATCACCCCCGCAACCGCTCCCCCAGCTCCTCCGGATCCGTCGTCGGCCGCTCGCACGTGAAGTGGCGGCAGACGTACGCCGCGGGCCGGCCGTCGACCAGGGGGCGGTCCATGAGCAGCGGGATTTCTTCGGCGTCGTCCGAGCCGGGGGCACCCAGGGCGACGACCGCGCCCGGTGCCGTGCCGAGCAGCGCGGCCCGGTGGAGGGCGGTGGTGGCGGGGTCGTCCGGCGGGCCGACGACCGCGACCTCGTGCGGGCCGGCCAGGGCGGCCTCGGCGACCGCGAGGCCCCAGCCGATGAAGCGCGGGGCGCGGCCGCCGAGGGCCGTGACGATGCCCAGGGCACGTTCGGCGGCGTCCCGGTGGAGGGCGCTGCCGGTCAGTGCCCCGTAGGAGAGGAGGGCGCCGGCGGCGGCGGTCCAGCCGGAGGGGGTGGCGCCGTCGGTGGGGTCCTGGGGGCGGCGGATGAGCGTCTCGGCGTCGGCGGCGGTGTCGTAGAGGGCGCCGTCCGGGGTGGTGAACTGGAGAAGGACGGTGTCCAGGAAGAAGCCGGCGAACTCCACCCAGACGCCCTCCCCGGTGACGGAGGCCAGGGTGAGGAAGCCCTCGGCAACGTTGGCGTAGTCCTCCAGGACGCCGGAGTTGGCGCCCGCGGTGCCGTCGCGGGAGGTGCGGTGCAGCCGGGCCTGCCAGTCCATGTGGACGCGGACCAGGAGGTCGGCGGCGTCGGTGGCGGCCTGGATCAGGTCGGGCCGGTCGAAGAAGGCGCCGGTCTCGGCCAGTGCGGCGATGGCCAGGCCGTTCCAGGAGGCGACGACCTTGTCGTCCCGGCCGGGGCGCGGCCGCTCGGCGCGCGCCGCCAGCAGGCGCTCCTTGACGGAGACGACCAGCTCGGCGTCCACCAGGCCGTCGGCCGTATCCGGGAGCTGGAGGACGGAGGCGCCCTCCTCGAAGGTGCCCTCCTCTGTCACACCGAAGTGGGCGGCGGCGAATTCCGCGTCCTTCTCGCCCAGTACGGAGCGCAGCTGATCCGGCGTCCAGACGTAGTAGGCGCCCTCGACGTGCCTGCCGGACCCGGTGCCGTCGTCGCTGTCCGCGTCCAGCGCGGAGGCGAATCCGCCCTGGTCGGTGCGGAGTTCGCGGACCATGAAGTCGGCGGTCTCCACGGCGATCCGACGGGCAAGGTCGGAGCCGGTGGCCCGCCACAGGTGCGCGTAGGTGCGGCACAGGAGGGCGTTGTCGTAGAGCATCTTCTCGAAGTGCGGCACGGTCCAGGTCGCGTCCACGGCGTACCGGGCGAAGCCGCCGCCCAGCTGGTCGTAGATGCCGCCGCGGGCCATCGCCGCGCAGGTCGCCTGCGCCATTTCCAGGGCGGCGGCGGAGCCCGTACGGGCGTGGTGGCGCAGCAGGAATTCCAGTGTCATGGACGGCGGGAATTTGGGTGCGCCGCCGAATCCGCCGTGCACCGCGTCGAATTCACGGGTCAGGCCCATGAGGGCGGCGTGCAGTTCCTCGGGGCGGGGCGGGCGGCGGTCCGCGGGCAGCGAGTCGGTGAGCGAGCGGCCGGCCAGGTCGGCGACGATCCGGCCGGCGACCTGGTCGACCTCGTCGCGGCGGTCGGTCCAGGCGCTGCGTACGCCCTCCAGGACCTGGCCGAAGGACGGCATGCCGTGGCGGGGCGCGGGCGGGAAGTAGGTGCCGAAGTAGAAGGGCTCGGCGTCGGGGGTGAGGAAGACGGTCATGGGCCAGCCGCCCTGGCCGGTGGCGGCCTGTACGGCCTCCATGTAGACCGCGTCAACGTCCGGCCGCTCCTCGCGGTCGACCTTGACGGCGACGAAGTGATCGTTGAGCAGGGTGGCGGTGGCCTCGTCCTCGAAGGACTCGTGGGCCATCACATGGCACCAGTGAACTAGGGGAAGCATAAGTGGCAGGACGAATAACCCACACTCAACAGAATGGGCACGTCCCGCCGCTTAGCTTCCCTCATCGCCTCCTCTCCCCATGGCCACCAATCCACCGGGTTGGAGGCGTGCTGGAGGAGATAAGGCGACTGGGAGTTGGCCAGTCGATTCATACCGGCATCGTCGCACGATCAGGACCCTCCAGCCCAGCTTGTCGAGGCCGGACCCAGGAGCAATAAGTTGCACGCAGCACGTGACCGCGAGGCCGCCGACTCCACTCCGGCTGACGAGACGGGCCCGAGCGACCTTTCCGCCGGGTGGCCCGGTAACCGAAAAGCGCCTCTGACCAGCAAGAATGGGGATTTTTCAGGTCCTTGTTCCGGCCACCGTCGGAGGCACTTCCCAGGTGAAGAAGCGTATCGGGTCCTCCTCTCCACGCGTCTGTTGTGAGGGCGGCAGCCGTGGGGTGGTGTCCCAGGCGTCGCGGATGTCGGGATGCTGCGGGCCGAGCCGACCGTGTTCGGGCCGGTGGCCTTTGACCCGACGGTCTCCCGCTTCTTCGACATCCTTGCCACGGCCGGGCCGAAGACCCTTCAGGCGATACTGGCCGTTGAGGTATCGGAACTGTGCCTCCCGGTCGACGTACTGGCTGCCCTCGAGTGTCTTGGCGTTGGCCTGCAGGCTGAAGCCTTCCTCCCGCAGCAGATCAGCGACGGTGTCCGCGCTGACCCGGTGCCCAGCTCAGGTCAGTTCCCTCGCGAGTGCGCGGGTCGACTTCACCGTCCATCGCAGCGGCGACATCGGATCACCCCGCACATCCGGCTCGACCATCGCCGGCAGAGCGGGCCGCAGCCCCGGATCGAGGTCCGCGACCCGCTTACGTCCCCCGCCCGGACGCCGCACCCGGCCCAGGGGCTCCTCGACGGCCTCCGGCTCGAACACGGCCTTACGGACCGTCGTCTCACTCACCGCAGCCGCCAGTGCGACAGTCCGAACTCCGCCGTGTCCCAGAACACGGGCCTCAGCGGCCATCAACAGTCGACGCTGCCGCTCGTCCAGATGCGGGAACAGCACCGCGAACGTCACCGTGAGTTGCTTACGAGTCTCGTCCGGGATGCGCATACCAGCAACGGGCCCCAGATCGGGAAGCAACACCTTGATTCCCCGCAAGCCCTTGGTCCTCCCTAATTGCGATGCCGAAAGCCCCGGTCAGGCCTCCCTCGACAGCGACGCCAGCACCTTGGCGACCGCGTCCTGCGGTACCCCCGTCACCAGTTCCGCGCCGTCCGGGCCGTCGAGGACGAAGGCGAGACCGGTGGTCGCCTTCTTGTCGAGGCGCATCAGGGCGATTTGTTCGGCCGGTTCCACACCGGAGGGCAGCTGCGTCGGCAGCCCGTAATGGCTCACGACATCATGGTGTTCGGTGACCCGCGCCTGCGAAATGCGCCCGAGTTCGCCGGCGAGACGGCCGGCGAAGACCGTCCCGATGGCCACACCCTCGCCGTGCCGAAGGGAGAAGTCCGTGGCTCGTTCCAGCGCATGGCCCAGCGTGTGCCCGTAGTTGAGCACGTGCCGCAGACCGGAGTCCCGCTCGTCGGCTGCGACAACCTCCGACTTGCGCCGTACGCTCGCGGCGATCTGTTCCCTCAGGGAGAGCCCGCGCAGGTCGCCCGCGCCGATGAAGTGGCAACGGGCAATTTCTCCGAAGCCGTTGGTCATCTCCCGCGGCGGCAGGGTGGTGAGATAGTCGATATCGCACAGCACCGCCTTGGGCTGCCAGTAGGCGCCCACGAGGTTCTTGCCCTCGGGAAGGTTCACCGCGGTCTTGCCGCCGACGCTCGCGTCGACCTGTGCCAGCAGCGACGTGGGCAGGTGGATTACGGGTACGCCTCGGTGGAACAGCGCCGCGGCAAGGCCCGCGGTGTCGGTGGTGGTTCCGCCTCCGCAGGAGACGACCACATCAGAGCGGGTCAGCCCGAACTCGGCGAATTGCCGGCAATATTCCTCGACCGTGGCCAGGGTCTTGGTGTGCTCTCCGTCGGCTGCCGGGAGGATGCGCGAGGGCACGCCGGGGTCGGGCACCCACTCGGGCGGACGGGCGGAGATCACGACGGCCCGCCGGGCACCGAGAGCGGCGACGATGTCCGGCAGGGAATGCCGGACCCCCTGGCCGATGTGCACGTCGTACGAGCGCTCGCCGAGGTGAACAGCGACGATCTGGGGAGTTGCGGTCATGGTCCCACTTCCAGGCACCAGGCGAGCAGGTCGGCGGGGCTCTCCATGGCCGCGTCGGGAGCCGCGTCCAGCAGCGGCTCGGGATCGCTCTCGCCCCAGAGCGCAGCGACGGCCGTGACTCCGGCGCCGCGGGCGCTGGCGAGATCGGTCACCGCGTCGCCGATCATCAACGCTTCGTCGGGTTCCACGCCGAGCAGGTCCAGGGCCCGCAGGACGATGTCCGGTGCGGGCTTGGCCCTGGCGACCTCGTCCGAGCCGATGACGTGGTCGAACATCGGCAGCACACCGAGCCCCTCTAGGAGGGAGCGGGCGCGGGGGCCGCTCTTGCCGGTGGCGACGGCGAACCGGAGGCCGCGTTCGTGCAACGCGCCCAGCATGTCAGTCACGCCATCGAAGAGGCGGACGCGGTCGGCCAGCCGGTAGCTCTCCCTGACGAAGGGGGCCTCCATCTCCAGGGGCAGGCCCATCATGTTCATGATGTCCGGGAAGTACCGGCCGGGATGTCGGCTGTACTCCTCGAACGGCGGCTCTCCGCCGCCGACAACTTCCCGGTACGCGATGTAGAACGCCTCGCGCATCACGTCGAAGCTGTCGACGAGCACCCCGTCGAGGTCGAATATGACGGCCTTCAGAGCTGCGCGCGGTGGATGGATGTCCTTCGTCGCCATCAGTTCGGCGTCCATTCCGTTTCCCTTTCGACGTTCATCGTGCCGTATGCTCTGGGATCAGAAACCGGGTAAGCGAACACTCGGGCACCCTGGACGTCAGCGTTGTTCCGCAATTGGGTTCCCAGTCCGGTGCCATGGAAAATGTTGTCGCCCAGGACCAAGGCGACGGAGTTCTCCCCGATAAATTCCTCGCCAAGAATGAATGCCTGAGCCAGCCCTTCGGGCTGGGGCTGGGACACGTAAGCGAGCTCGAGCCCCCATTGGGAGCCGTCGCCGAGTAGGCGTTGGAAGGCCGCCTGGTCCTCTGGCGTGGTGATCACCAGGATTTCTCGAATCCCAGCCAGGACCAGCGTCGACAGCGGGTAATAAACCATCGGCTTGTCATAGACAGGCATGAGTTGCTTGGACACTGATTTCGTAATCGGCCAGAGCCGCGAGCCGGTACCACCGGCGAGAATTGTGCCGCGCATAGGGGCCCACTACCTGTAGTGACAAGACTCTTGATCGAAGCCGAGCGGTTCCTGGATGCGGCGTCGCCCCTTCCCTACGGGGTTTCGACGGGGGCGTGAGAACTACCCTCACGCCCCCGTCTCCGCTACCAGGGCCAGTCGCCGCAAAGGGCGTATCCCTCGCACCGGCTCGGCTCGGGCCGGCGGTCGTCCAAGCTGCGCAGCAGCTTCTCCAGGTAGTCCTCCGGGGGATCGGCGGCGGCCGGGCTGTCCAGGGAGGCGTCCAGTTCTTTCGTACCGTCGCTCAAGATCAGGACTTCCGTTCCACAGAGCCGTTCAGACTCGAATGGCGGTCCGGGAGGCCGCGCGTGCAGGCGGCGGACACAACGGTCGTGCGCGTGGCGGCGAGCGGCGTGACGCTGCGCACGGAGATCTGTGCGGTTGCCAACTCCGCGCCGAGCTCGTCCAGGTCCGGCAGGAAGCCCGAGCCGTTCGCAAGCCAGTCGATCGCGGAGGCGGCCTCCTCCGGCGAAGGCGTGCCCGGTGCTGTACCGGGCATGAAGTCGTGCACCACGACCGGGTCGCCTTCCGCCAGCGCCGCCCGGACCCGGCCCAGCAGCCCTACCCGTGCCGAGGCGTCGAGCAGGTGCAGGACATGTGACAGAAGCGCGCAGTCGTGCCCCGCCGGGACGGGGTCGCCGCGCAGCTCCCACGGTTCCAGCGCGATCCGGTCGTCCAGCCTGGCGTCCGCTACCGCACGGGCGGTGTGCTCCAGCATCTCCGGGCGGTCGTACACCGTCGCCCGGAGATGCGGGTACATCCGGCACAGCAGGATGGCGTAGCCGCCGGTGCCGCCCGCCAGGTCGGCCAGGTGGGCGCGGTCGCGCCACAGCGGCAGCCGCGCCAGGTGCGGGGCGCTGGCACGCGCGCCGCGCAGCATGGCCTCGGCCAGCGCACCCACGTAGTGGTTGTCGATCTCCGGCGGGCTACGGTGCCCGCGCAGCGCGGCAACGATCCCAAAGGCGTTCAGATGGTCTCGCGTGGCCCACCCCTCGATGCGCAGCAGGGGCAGCGCCCCGCTCTCCACCTCGGCGCGCAGGGCCCCATCGAGCGCCCAGTGATCACCCTTCCGCATGAGAATTCCATTCCATGCGAGAATGGTGAGGAATTTATATGCCATACCCCGGTCAATCTCGGCGCGGCCGGCGACATCGGTCAGGGTCAGAGGTTGTCGCGCGAGTTCCGTGAGCAGCCCCAGCTTGTCTGCGGCCTCGACCATGGCCAGGATCTTCCTGGCACGTATCAACTCATCAAGAGTGTGAATGTCAGCCTCCCCCGTACTCCCCCGTAGCTTCCGGGGAGAGTCTTTAGGACGCAAAAACCGATGTCAAGAGATTGGACATCGACTGGCGATCGCCCCACAGCCCGACGTTCCGGCATGCCTGCTCTCCGGCGCAGAAAGGCCTTCCGTAGGAAGGTGCTCCTGGTCAGCGCCTTACCGAAATTGAATGATCCGGTTCTGCAGAACGGCAAAATCTCCAGCACGCCGGCCCTGCGGCGATCGCCATCACGTCGATTTCCGGCACGGTCGAGATCTCCGGTAGCGTCCGTCGCGAGGCGATGCCTATTACATCCGGCGGTATCGAACCTCAGAGGTTTTGCGCTATCGTGCGCCCGGTCAGGATATTGGCCGGCTAAATCGATCGAAGGAGTTTGCTGGTGAGTGTAAAGTTTCTGGGTCTTCGAACGGTCGTCTATCCGGCGCGCGACCTGGTCGCCGCCAAGCTCTCATGGAACTCGGTCCTCGGTTTCGAGCCCTACTTCGACGAGCCCTTCTATGTCGGATATGACGTCGGCGGCTACGAGCTTGCGCTCGACCCCGATGCCGACGCCGACGAAGGCCCGATCGTCTACTGGGGTGTGGCGGACGTGGCCGACGCCGAGGAGCAGCTGCTCGCCGCGGGCTGCGCGTCTCGCTCGCCACGCCGCGAGGTCGGCGGCGGCATCGAGGTCGCGGTCGTGCGCAACCCGGTCGGCGACCTGATCGGCCTCATCTTCAACCCGCACTTCAAGGCCGAGTGACCGCGCCCAGGGTCAGGCACGCCAGCAGCGTCCGCGCCTGGACGTTGACGTAGGACTGGTGCTGGACGAGGGTGGTCAACTGGCCGGGCGTCAGCCACAGATAGCCGGGTGGCGGATCCAGCGGTACCTGATCGTCGTCGGTCTCGATGACCAGGTACCGACTCTCCGAGTGCAGGAACCGCCCGCCCTCGTCCGAGTGCACCGCGTCGTATCGGATCATCGCGGGGTCGGGGTCCCCTACCAGGTCGAGCAACGGCGTCCGGCCGGGCCGCCCGCAGTCGCCGGGAATGTGCTGCACGGTCGGCCCGATCTCCATCCCGTTCGGCAGCCCACCCTCCGCCGACGCGCGCGCCAGCAGGTGCGGTATCCCGTCGATGTGCCGGGTCAGGAACGCCGCCAACGCCCGGCCGTGCGGCCGCAGCAGCGGCTGTGACCAGCACAGCGCATCGACACTCCAGCCCGGCAGCAGCCGGAACCGTCGTGTTTGCGGGGCGATGACGACGGGGCGGACAAGCACGATGACGGGTGTCTGTGGCACCAGTGGCACGAGCTGTAGCCGACGCTGAGCAGCACGGGGACCCCGCGTCGTCTCGCTTCCTCGAACGCGTCGGTGGACCACGGCCACCAGTCGACCGGGTTGTCGGCGTGCTGGAGCAGATACGGGGAAGTCTCATGAGCCAGGCGGTTCGGCATGGGTCCGTCCTCTCCCAAGGCGGGGCGGTGCGCCGGGAGCGCAGGGAGTTGTCCGCGGTTGTCCACAGGCCGGTTGTCCACAGCCCTGCCGGAATTCGGGTGGAGACGGAACACTGTGCGTACGGCGACGATCAACGCCGAAGCCACATCAGAACCATTCGGGACGACCAGAACTGCTGGACCTGCTCGAACCACTGCAACTGCTGGAACTACTGCAACTGCTGCAACTGCTGGAGGGGGATTCGCATGCCGGGGGCACTGGCTGTGCTGCGTGACGGGCACAGAGCGGAGGCGGACGAGCTGTTGGCACGGGCCGTGGAGGAAGAGGCACGGCGTTCGGGCGGGAGGCTCGACGCGGGCGCGCTGCTCGGCAGAGCGCGCGCGGCGCTGGACGACATCGCGGGCAGCGCGGCCGAGGAGTACACCGCGTACGTGCGGGCGCTGGACGAGGCGGGGGCCGGGCAGCGCCCGCTGGCCGAGCGGCTGTCGCGCAAGGAGCTGGGCACCCCGGCGGTGGCGACGGCCGTGGCGGCGGTGGCGGCCTTCGGCACGGACCTCGCGTACGGCACGGGCGCCGGCGCGGCGCTGGGCGTCGGCGCCGCCGTGGTGGTGGCGGGCGCCGCGGCCACGGTGGTGAAGCTGGCGGCAGGGCATCTGCCGGCGGCACACGAGCAGGCGGGGAAGCGGGGCCAGCCCGGCGGCCCGGAGCAGTTGCGGCTCCAGTGGCTGACGGCGCTGGAGGTGCGGGGCATCCGGCCGTTCCTGGATCAGCAGCGGATGCTGGCGGCGGCCCACGGCAGCGGCACGCGGTCCAAGACGGCCGCCACACCCGCCTCCCGGGGCCCGCAGCTGCGCGGCGGGGACCGCAGCGCAGCGGCCCGGCAGCGGTCCGTACTGGAGCATTCGTTCTCCCAACTGCCGCGCCCCGACGGGCCGTTCGCAGGGCGGCGCACGGAGCTGACGCAGATCGCACAGTGGGTGCACGCGGCCCGCGCGAGCACGGAGACCAAGCCGACCGTGGTGGTGCTGCACGGCGAGCCGGGCTCGGGGCGCACGGCGCTGGCGGTGCGGGCGACCCACCAGCTGCGCGATCAGTTCCGTGGCGCCTGTGTGGTGGACCTGCGCGGCGACACCCCCCAAGAGATGCCGCTGCCCACCCGCAACGCCCTGCTGCATCTGCTCAACCGGCTCGGCGCACCCCGCGAGCAGCTGCTGTTCCGCGAGCGGACGTCCCAGGAGCAGCACATCAAGAGGCTGACCGAGCTCTATCAGCAGCATGTGGCGGGCCTTCCGGTGACGGTCCTGCTGGACGACGCCTCGGATCCGGAGCAGGTGCGCACGCTGGTGCCGGACCGCTCCGACAGCCTGGTGCTGGTCACCTCCCGCGAGCCGCTGGAACTACCCGGTGACCTCCAGGCCTGGGTGCATCAGCTGCCGGTGGGGCCGCTGGACGCGGCGGGCACGGAGGAGCTGCTGCGGGAGTCGGCCGCGGCGGAGACCGCGGGCGAGGCGGGTCCGTACGACACACAGGCGATCGAGACGATCTCGGAACTGTGCGCGGGACTGCCGCTGGCGCTGCGCGTGGCCGGCTCCTCGCTGGGCTCACGCACCCCGGCCGCGCTGGCCATGGATCTCGCATCGCACGACACGGCGACGCCGGTGGAGCGGGCCCTGTCGCTGCGCTACGCCGACCACTCGGAGACGGCCCGGCGGCTGCTGCGCCGGCTCGCCCTGGTGGGCCGGGCGTCCCTGGGCGCGGCGGCCGCGGCGGCGCTGCTGGGGGTGGAAAACGCGGAGGCGCAACGGCAGTTGACGACGCTGGCGGAGGCCGGGCTGATAGAGCATGTGCGCGGCAAGCGGTACCGCCTGCACACCCTGGTGCACCGCTTCGCGTACGACCGGCTGACCGCCGAGGAGGCGCCGGAGGAACGTGTCGCGGCCCAGGAGCGGCTGATCCGCGGCTATGCGGAGCTGGCCGACTCGGTCATCCGCCTGGTCGACGGCCGTACGTCGACGCGCGCCGACCGCTTCGGATCGCACGGCTTCACCTCGCTGGACGCGGCCCTGCAGTGGCTGGACGACGAGTCCAGCTTCATCACGGCCGCGCTGGCCCACGCCGACCAGGACGTGGACCAGGCGACGGTCTCGCATCTGCTGGGCGCACTCGCCGACTACTGCCTGCTGCGCGGCGACCTCTACCGCCTCGGCGAGCTGAACGACCTGACCCGGGCGGTCGGCCAGGGCCTGCTGATGCGCTCGGTGCAGTGGCGTACGGGTGTCGCGGCCCGCCAGCTGGGTGAGCTGGACAAGGCGCGCACGACCCTGTCGTCGGTGGTGGACCTGTATTTCGAGGCGCAGCATCCGGCGGGCGCCGCCCGTGCGCTGCGCGATCTGGGCATCACCCTCCAGCAGCAGGGCAATCTGGCCGAGGCCGCAGCGAAGCTGCGGGAGGCACTGGAGATGCAGTCCGGGCCCGATATGCACGGTGACCGGGCCTGGACGCTGCATGCGCTGGCCGCCGTCGAGCGGGACCGGGCGGGGATCGCCGAGGCCCTCGCCCTGCTCCGTGAGGCGCTGGAGCTGCACGAGGAGAGCGAGAGCGTGCACGGCCAGGCGTGGGCGCACTTCCAGCTCGGCCAGGTGTATCTGCGGATGGGCGAGGTGCCGCGGGCGGAAGAGGCGCTGCACGCCGCGATGGAGCTCTACGGGCGGACGCAGGACGAGCGCGGCGAGGCCTGGGCGATGACCCAGCTGGCGCGGGCCAGGCTGGTGGACGGTGATCCGGATCCGGCCGCCGACCGGCTGCGGCAGGCGCTGTCGCTGCACCAGCGGCACGAGGACGCCCGCGGTGAGGCCTGGACGATGTACTACCTGGGCCAGGCGCTGGAGGAGCAGGGCGAGCTGGACGCGGCGCTGCGGCAGCTGGAGCGGTCGCGGACGATGTTCAGCCGGGTGCAGGACGGCTACGGCCTGGCGTGCGCCCGGCACCATTCGGGGCGGGTCACCCGGGATCTACGGGCCGCCCAGACGGGTTCGCTGCGCAACAGCGGCTTCGCCCGGCAGCTGTTGCAGGACGCCCGCAAGGACTTCCAGCGGATCGGGGTGCCGCACGGCGAGGCCTGGTCGTGCCTGGAGCTGGTGATCATCGACGCGGGCAACGGCCGGGCGGCACAGGCGCTGGAGCTGGCCGACGAGGCGGCGCGGACATTCGCCGGTTACGGCGACCGGCGCGGCGAGGACTGGGCCCGCTTCCTGCGCTGCACACTGCTGCCGTTCGCCTCGCCGGGCGGCTCCGTGGTGGGCTCGGCCGTGGCGCAGGAAGAGCTGGCGCAGCTCGTACGGGAGGAGCATGCGGCGCGCGACGCAAAGCTGACGGAGTGCGCGGAGGCGTATGCGCTGCTGCTGGAGCGCGGGGTGGAGCCGGAAACGGGGTGGCAGGCGTGGCGGCTCGGCATGCTGCCGAGCCGCCATGCGCGCGAGGTCATGGGCATAGCCGTCGCACCGGCCACCGCCGACTGACGCCGGGTCGCGGCCCGGCGACGGCCGCGCCGGTACGGCTCGCTGACCGCTTGGATCAGCGAGCCGCCGGGCCGGTCAGCCGGCCGTAACCCATCGGCCGGCCAACGACCGTCACCCGGTCCATCGGCCGCCCCGGTCTGCGGCGTCCCCGAAAGGTCCGCAGCCGGTCTCCGCCGGTTCAGCCGGTTTTCGGCTTGGGAACCGTCGGAGTGGCGGAGGCAGCCGCCGCGCCCTCCTCCGGGGCCTCCTCGAAGTCGACCTTCCTCATGTGCTTGTTCATGGACTTCATCAGCAGCCACACGGCGCCGCCGATGACCGCGAAGACGAGGAAGCCGAGGACGCCGGGGGTCACTTTGTTCTTGTCGAAGGTGTCGGCAAGGGTGACGAAGTGCGTCAGGGCGAGGGTGCTGGTCGCGCTCATCATGGGGTCAATTGTTGCGGATGCCCGCGAAGAGGTCGTCCTCGGGGAGGGAAGTGTCCACGAGCGACTTCGCGAGCTCGTACTCTTCCGTCGGCCAGACCTCGCGCTGGATGTCCATCGGGACCCGGAACCAGCCGCCATCGGGGTCGATCTGGGTGGCGTGCGCGATCAGCGCCTTGTCCCGGATCTCGAAGAAGTCGGCGCACGGGATGTAGGTGGTCAGCGTGCGCTCGCGCTGCTCGAACTGCTTCCAGCGCTCCAGCCACTCGCCGTACGGCGAATCCATGCCCCGCTCCAGCAGCGCCTCGTGCAGCGCGATGGTGCGCGGCTTGTTGAAGCCCTGGTTGTAGTAGAGCTTCTGGGGCTGCCAGGGCTCGCCGGCCTCCGGGTACTTCTCCGGGTCACCGGCCGCCTCGAAGGCCACCATCGTGATCTTGTGGGTCATGATGTGGTCCGGGTGCGGGTAGCCGCCGTTCTCGTCGTAGGTCGTGATGACCTGCGGCTTGAACTCGCGGATCAGCTTCACCAGGGGCGCCGCGGCCTCTTCGACGTCCTGCAGCGCAAAGCAGCCCTCGGGCAGCGGCGGCAGCGGGTCGCCCTCGGGCAGCCCGGAGTCGACAAAGCCCAGCCACTCCTGCTTGACGCCCAGGATCTCCCGGGCCTCGTCCATTTCCTTCTTCCGCACCTCGTGGATGTGCTCCTCGATGTACGGGTCGCCCTGGAGCTTGGGGTTGAGGATGGAACCTCGCTCGCCTCCTGTGCAGGTGGCGACCAGCACGTCCACCCCCTCGGACACGTACTTGGCCATGGTGGCCGCACCCTTGCTCGACTCGTCGTCGGGGTGGGCGTGGACCGCCATCAAACGCAGCTGCTCAGTCAAGACTCGATCCTCAGTGAAAGGCTGGGTGCCAGGCTCAAGAAGTTGCCTCCTATAGTGACCGAAGCGAGGGGCGCTGTATTCCCTGGACCGACCCCTGGGATGCAGAGCCGTCAGGGCTCCGGGGCCCCAGATCCCCGTACAGGTCCCCGTACGCAGGAGGAATGGTCATGACGACGGTGCGCGACGGACTCCCGGACGGACGCTACGGCCGCTCCGCGGACCAGGGCGCGGACCGCAAGCTCAAGATCATCGGCGCGGTGCTGGGCGTCGCGCTCCTCGGGGTGGTCGGCTGGGCCGGCGCCTCGTACATCGCCGGGGAAGATCTCAGCGGCCGCATCATCACCTGGGACGCGGTGTCCGACAGCGCCGTCACGGTGCACCTTGAGGTGATCAAGGACAAGGACGACACGGGCGTGTGTACGCTCCGCTCGCAGGCCGCGGACGGCTCCGAGGTGGGCCGCAAGGACGTCACCGTCGACCAGCACACGGACCAGGTGAACACCGAGGTCACGCTGCGCACGACCAAGCGGGCGACCAACGCCGTACTGGTCGGCTGCCGGGCTGCCGGCGGCAACTGACAGCGGCACCACCCGGCGCCCGCGTCACCTATCCGGCATGCCCGGCACACGGGGCCGGGTGTCGCGCCGGGTGAACGCCGCTGAGCAGCGACGATGCGTCACTGTGCGTTCCCTGTGGAATTCCCCCTCCCCGTTTTGTGCCGGAATTGTTAGGCTCGTGGTTTCGCCCACCTGTGAAGGCGCAAACCTTCCTGGTAGGGCGTTTGATTTATCCCCAGTACCGACGAGGAGCACCTGTGACCCAGACCAGCGAGAACGTCACCTGGCTTACCCAGGAGGCGTATGACCAGCTCAAGGCCGAGCTGGAGCACCTGTCTGGTCCCGCACGCGCCGAGATCACCGAGAAGATCGCGGCAGCCCGCGAGGAAGGTGACCTGAAGGAGAACGCCGGGTACCACGCGGCCAAGGAAGAGCAGGGCAAGCAGGAGCTTCGCGTCCGCCAGCTGACCCAGCTGCTGCAGACCGCGAAGGTCGGCGAGGCCCCCGCCGCGACCGGCGTCGTTGCTCCCGGCATGGTCGTCACCATCGCGTTCGACGGAGACCCGGACGACACGCTCGAGTTCCTGCTGGCCTCGCGGGAGTACGCGAGCTCGGACATCGAGACCTACTCCCCGCAGTCGCCGCTGGGCAGGGGCGTGAACGGCAAGAAGATCGGCGACACCGCGGAGTACGAGCTCCCGAACGGCAAGAAGGCCTCCGTGAAGATCCTCGAGGCCAAGCCGTACAACGCCTGAGCCGCCCGCGGCAGCAAACAGGGCATGAAGCGGCCCGGAGCCTGAGGAGCGCTCCGGGCCGCTTCGCCGTGTGTACCGGGGATCCGGGTCCACAACCGTGGGTGACAGCACGTGGGAACTAATAACTCTCCGTAATCGTTGCCGTAAGAGGAATTGCCGAGCCCGTCGCCGTGGCCACTCCTGGCCTCGGCCGCGTAGGCCGCCCTTTGATCGCTGTCGACGGCCCTGGGTACGACGGGTGCGGGCGATGAACCACCGCACCGGCATGACGCCATCACTATGTGATCGATCAATAGGTGATCGATCTCGGCTATTCCTTGTCCGGCCGCTTCCCTGATCCCCCACAGACGGACTACCGGACCGCGGATGTGCACGCCCTGCGGCACGACCTCTTCTGCGGCGATGCCTACATCGCCGATCGCGAGCACCTGGACCGCGCCCAGGCGCCGGCCCGCCAGTCGCTGGGCGAGGCCCGGCGCTCCGTACACCGCACTACGCCGCGAGGCCCGCGACTTCCTGCACGACCTGATCGCCGACCTCACCGGCCTCGTTCCTCTCGCCCTTCACGCCATCGCACGCCTCACAGCGCCCATACGTCTCCCTCCACCCATACGTCTCCCTCCACCCATACTCCTCTTCATCCCCCACCCGCACCCCTGTCTGCGCCGCGAACGCCGGTGCCAGGTCCCTCAGTTGAGCCGGACCGATCACCTCGCCCGACAGCCGGTCGATCCCCCGCGCGATGTCCACCGCGGCCGCACCCCCAGACATGAAGCGGCCCCCACCCGAGAGGGTGGGGGCCTCGCTGCCCGAGGGCTGGTGAAGCATCAACGAGTTGCGGCCTCGGCGGGCTGAAACCTCAACCGGCCGCCCGGCGGTACTTGCGGACCGCAAGCGTGCGGAAGACCACCACGATCAGCACCGACCACAGGATCGACGCGATCACCGGGTGCTCCATCGGCCAGGCGCCGGTGACCGACTTCGGCACCTTCGGCATCGTGTTCCCGAACAGCTCACGGGCGCCCGCCACCGTAGCGCTGAAGGGGTTCCACTCCGCGATGTGCTGGAGGAACGTCGGCATGCCGATGACCGGCACGAAGGCGTTCGAGATGAACGTCAGCGGGAACAACCAGATCAGCCCGCCGGACGTGGCGGCCTCCGGTGTCCGCACCGTCAGGCCGATGAGCGCGCCGATCCACGAGAATGCGTAGCCGAGCAGGAGCAGCAGCAGGAAGCCACAGATCACCTTGGCGATGTTCTCGTGGGCCCGCCAGCCGACGAGCAGGGCGACGCCCGCGAGCACCACGAGGGTCAGCGCGCTCTGCACCAGGTCGGCGAGGGTCCGTCCGGTGAGCACCGCACCGCGCGACATGGGCAGCGACCGGAACCGGTCGATGAGGCCCTTGTGCATGTCGTCGGCGATGCCCGCGCCGGCACCCGCCGTGGCGAAGGTGACGGTCTGCGCGAAGATGCCCGCCATCAGGAACTCTTTGTAGAGCTTCGGATCGGTGGAGCCGCCGATGCTGATGGAGCCGCCGAAGACGTACGTGAACAGCACCACGAACATGACCGGCTGAATAAGCCCAAAAAGAACAATCTCGGGAATCCTGCTCATGCGAATCAGGTTCCGTCGGGCAAGGACCAGGGAATCGCTCATGGTGCTCACTTCGCCTGCACCTCCGGCCCGCTCACGTCCAGGGAGTCGCGTACGGACCGGCTGATGCCGCCGCGTGGCTGCGGGGTGCGGACCGGGGCCGTTTCTGTCGCCGTCGTCACTTCACGCCCTCCTTGTCGGCCGTCTCGCGGGCCGGCTCCCGTACGGCGGCCGGTTCGCCCGTCGCGGCGCCCTTCCGGCCCTTCTTCCGACGCCCTCCGGCGCCGCCCCTGCCGTTCTCCGCGCCCCCGCGCGTGGTCCCGTCCGCGTCGCCCCCGTCCGAGGCCCCGTCCGAGGCCCCGTCCGTGGTCTCGGCGGCGTGCCCGGTCAGTGAGATGAAGACGTCGTCGAGGGTCGGGCGGCGCAGGCCGATGTCGTCGATCTCCACGCCGCGGGTGTCCAGTTCGCGGATGATCTCGGCGAGCAGCTTGGCGCCGCCGGCCACCGGGACCGTGATCTTGCGGGTGTGCGGTTCGACGGTGCCCTCGCCCTTGCCGAAGCGGCGCAGGACCTCCTCGGTGACGGAGATGTGCTCGGGCGCATGCACCACCACCTCGACGCGCTCGCCGCCGGTGCGGGCCTTGAGCTGGTCGGAGGTGCCACGGGCGATGACCTTGCCGTGGTCGACGACGCAGATGTCGTGGGCGAGGCGATCGGCCTCCTCCAGGTACTGCGTGGTGAGCAGCAGGGTCGTGCCGCCCGCGACGAGCTCCTGGATGACGTCCCACAGCTGCTGGCGGTTGCGCGGGTCCAGGCCGGTGGTCGGCTCGTCCATGAACATCACGGGCGGGCTGACGACCAGCGCAGCGGCGAGGTCGAGCCGGCGGCGCATCCCGCCGGAGTAGGTCTTTGCGGTGCGGTCGGCGGCGTCGGAGAGGTGGAAGCGCTCCAGCAGCTCGCCGGCCCGCCGCTTCGCGTCGTGGCCGCTCATCTGGTAGAGCTGCCCGACCATCATGAGGTTCTCGCGGCCGGTCAAGTACTCGTCCACGGCGGCGAACTGGCCGGACAGCCCGATGGCGCGGCGCACCCGGTCGGGGTGGGCGAGGACGTCGATCCCGGCGACCTCGGCCTTGCCGCGGTCGGGTTGGAGCAGGGTCGTCAGGACCCGTACGGCGGTGGTCTTGCCGGCGCCGTTCGGGCCGAGCATTCCCAGCACGGTTCCTTCGGGTACGTCGAGATCGACGCCGTCCAGAGCCCGCACGTCACCGAATGTTTTCACCAGACCTTCGGCGTAAATGGCGCCTGGCATGTGGGTACTCCCATGGCTTGGGTGAGGTCCAGGTCGAATATTACGTTTGAGGGACATTGCACGCCTTGCGGGCGTTTGCTCCGCATCTACGCGTTCTGTGCGCGTTTGTCCGTGGTGGGTCGCCATGGTGGAACGGCGGCCCGGCACGAGGACTGTACGCCAGACGCGATACATCGCGATACAAGTTGTCGGTTTTTCGTACGTCGCATCCGGCGCGGCACATCCGGCGTCGGCATCCTGTGTTGGACACCTGGTGTCGCACAACCGATTTCGTACCTCCGGGCCGGCGCACTCGCCCGGCATGGGCACCCGTCCGGCCTGGCGCACTCGCCCGGCATGCGCACCAGCCCGCCGGTGCGCGCTTCTCCGTACCGGCCCGGCCGTACCCGCTCGTCCATACCGGCGGCCCGTCCGTGCGGAAACACGCGTGCGGCGCCGCGGTTCTCCCGCGACGCCGCGCGTCGGACCCCAGCGGCCGGTAGTTACGTGATGACGAAGTACCCGGCCTCGCGCAGCGCCGCTTCCAGTTCGGCGCAGTGCTCCGGCCCCTTGGTCTCCACCTGGATCTCCACCTCCACCTCGGTCAGCCCGAGTCGGGGGTCGAGCCGTACGTGGCCCACGTCCAGGACGTTGGCGTCGGCCGCGGACAGCACGCCCAGCAGGGTCGCCAGCGCGCCGGGCCGGTCCGTCAGGCGCAGCCGGAGAGAGAGATAGCGGCCGGCGGCGGCCATGCCGTGCCGCAGGACGCGCTGCATCAGCAGGGGGTCGACGTTGCCGCCGGACAGCACCGCGACGATCGGCCCCTCGAACGTCTCCGGATGCGAGAGCAGCGCCGCCACCGGGCTCGCCCCGGCCGGCTCCACCACCTGCTTCGCCCGCTCCAGGCACAGCAGCAGCGCGCTGGAGAGCTCGTCCTCGGAGACCGTACGGACCTCGTCCACCAGCTCATGGACGATCCGGAACGGGACATCACCGGGCCGCCCGACCTTGATCCCGTCCGCCATCGTGGTCAGCGTCTCGACGGCCACCGGGTGCCCGGCCTCCAGCGACGGCGGATAGCAGGCCGCGCCCGCCGCCTGCACCCCGATGACCTTCACGTCCGGCCGCAGCGCCTTGACCGCCAGCGCGACGCCGGCCGCCAGCCCGCCGCCGCCGATCCCGACGATGATGGTGCGCACTTCCGGGCACTGCTCGAGGATCTCCAGGCCGAGCGTGCCCTGGCCCGCGATGATGTCGCGGTGGTCGAAGGGGTGGATGAAGACCGCACCGGTCTCCTTCGCGTATTCCTGGGCGGCGGCCAGCGTCTCGTCCACGACCTGGCCGTGCAGCCGTACCTCGGCTCCGTACTCGCGGGTCGCGGCGACCTTGGGCAGCGGTGCGCCGGCCGGCATGAACACCGTCGAGCGCACCCCCAGCAGGGACGCCGCCAGCGCGACGCCCTGTGCGTGGTTGCCGGCGCTGGCCGCCACGACACCGGCCGCCCGCTCCTGCGGGGAGAGCCCGGCGATCCGTACATACGCGCCGCGGATCTTGAAGGAGCCGGTGCGCTGGAGGTTCTCGCACTTGAGGTGGACGGGGGAGCCGACCAGCCCGGAGAGATAGCGGCTGCCCTCCAGAGGGGTGGCGCGGGAGACGCCGGAGAGGAGCTTGTGCGCCTCGCGTACGTCATCGACCGTAATTGCGGCAATCGGGTCCTCTGCGAGCGGGTCCTCGGTGATCGCGGCGTCGGCGGCGAGCGCTGCTGCGGGGGACTCGTGCGGCGTGCGAGGCGTGTGATCGGCCATGCCGTCAGTTTCGCAGTTCGGGCGGTCCCGGGCCTTTTCGACCGGATGGCGAGATCGCCCGTACGGCGCGGAACGGTCTCGGCCACCTCACGGCCTGTTATCGGAACGACTGGGTCGGTACCGTCCGCGCAGGGTCCGCGTACGCTGTCCTCCCATCCATACGCACCTCCATGAAGCGAGCTCCCGGCCATGCCCACCTCTTCGGACATGACGACCCACCCCGACACCGCTCTCCTCGACGCGCTGCAGCACCAAGTGGCCGTCTTCGCCCGCCGCGCCGAACAGAGCCGGCTCGGTGGCGTCGGGCAGGCGCGCAACTCCATGGACCGCGCCGCCTACCTGCTGCTCAACCGCCTCGACCAGGAGGGCCCGATGGGCGTCAAGGCCCTGGCCGCCGGGATGGGTATCGACTCCTCCACGGTCACCCGTCAGGTGGCCCCTCTGGTGGACGCCGGGCTGGTCAGCCGCGCCACCCACCCCGAGGACGGCCGGGCGGTGGTGCTCCAGCTGTCCGAGCGCGGCCACACCCGCCTGGAGGAGGTCCGCGCCTCGCGCCGCGCACTGATGGCCCTGGTGACGGAGGACTGGTCCCAGGACGACCGCGACGCGTTCTGCACGCTGCTCACCCGCTTCAACACCTCCCTCGCCACGCTCACCTCGTCGTTGTCGCCGGCGGGGCCGGAGTCCTGACGGGCGGCGGTGGGACGGCCCGGCGAGGCCGGGGCCGGGCGGGCGTCTCGCCTGCCTGCCTGCCGTCCGCCGCGCCCCCGATGGGGCCCCCGACCTGCTGTGCCGGCTGACGCCGACGGCCCCCGCCCCTGCACTGGCCTGCCGATTCTCACGGCTCGCGGCTCACGTCTCGCGGCTCACAGCTCACATCTCGCTGCCGCGCCTCCCGAGCGGCCGGGCGTCTCTCTACCTCTCTGCCGTCCGCGACGCCGCCTGATGCTCCGCCCGCGCGCCGTGCTCGCCACTCCCGGCGGGGTCCCGTAGCGGACGCCGTCGGACCGCCCCGTGACGGACGCCTGGTGGCCCCGTATCCGTACGCCCCCTGCCGCGCCCCTTGACCGCCCGATCTGGCCGTACGGGCCACCGCCCGCGGCTGCCGGCTCCTGGCCCGGCGCCGCCTCCTGCGCCGGATCGGCCGGCTGCTCGCCCTCCTCGCGCTGACGGCGCCGCTGACGTGGGCGAGGGATCAGCCCTGGCTGCCGCCGCCGGCCCACACCACCCCTCCGGCGCAGGGTGGTGAACCGCTCGACCGGACCGCCACCGGGACCGGGACCGCCGGCGGGCTGCCGAACAGTCCCGCCAACAGGACTGTCGGCGGGACTGTCGACGAGAGGGTCGGCGGGACCGCAAACGGCCTCGTGTCAGCCGAGGGCCTGCGTGAGGTCCGCCAGCAGATCATCGACGGACTCGATGCCGACCGACAGCCGTACGAGGTCGGCGGGGACCTCCAGCGCGGAACCGGCCGTCGAGGCGTGCGTCATCCGCCCCGGGTGCTCGATCAGCGACTCCACGCCGCCCAGCGACTCCCCGAGGGTGAACAGCTGCGCCCGGTTGCAGACCTCCACGGCCGCCTGCTCGCCGCCCGCCACCTGGAAGGACACCATCCCGCCGAAGGACCGCATCTGCTTGGCGGCGGTCTCGTGGCCCGGGTGCTCGGCCAGTCCCGGGTAGTAGACCCGGGTGACCTTGTTGTGGGAGGCCAGCAGCTCCGCGACGCGGGCCGCGTTGGCGCTGTGCCGGTCCATCCGTACGGCCAGGGTCTTGATGCCGCGCATCACCAGCCAGGCGTCGAAGGGCCCGGCGATCGCGCCCATCGCGTTCTGGTGGTAGGCGAGTTCCTCGCCGAGGGTGTCGTCGTTGACGACCAGCGCGCCGCCCACGACATCGGAGTGGCCGCCCATGTACTTGGTCGTCGAATAGACCACCACATCCGCGCCCAGGGCGAGCGGCTGCTGGAGGTAGGGGCTGGCGAAGGTGTTGTCGACGACGAGCTTGGCGCCCGCTTCCCGGGCGATGCCGGCCAGCGCCGCGATGTCGCTGATGCCGAGCAGTGGGTTGCTGGGCGTCTCCACCCAGATCGCCTTCGTACGGGGCCGCAGGGCGTCGCGTACGGCCTGCGGGTCGGAGGTGTCGGCCACCGACCACTCCACGCCCCACCGCTCGACGACCTTCGCGAAGAGGCGGAACGTTCCGCCATAGGCGTCATTGGGGATGACGACATGGTCGCCGGGGGTCAGCAGGGTGCGCAGCAGGCAGTCCTCGGCGGCGAGGCCGGAGGCGAAGGCGAGGCCGCGGCGGCCGCCGTCCAGGGCGGCGAGATTCTCCTCGAGGGCGGTACGGGTCGGATTGGCGCTGCGGCTGTACTCATAGCCGCCGCGCAGCCCGCCCACGCCGTCCTGCTTGTAAGTGGACACCTGGTAGATGGGCGGCACCACTGCACCAGTGGCCTGGTCAGGCTCCTGACCTGCGTGGATGGCGCGGGTTTCGAAATGCTGATGGCGCTGTTCGCGCTGTTCGCTCATGCCTGCCGAGGGTAGTCGGCCGCGCAACCCCGCTTTCCGGAACTTTCTGGTTCGCTGGATAGTGAATACATAAGACAGCTCCATCCGACGCACGCACTCGCCCCTCGCCCGAACCAGCTCCCTCGCCCGAACCAGCCCCCTCACCCCGACCCAGCCCCCTCTCCTCTCCTCTCCTCTCCTCCTCTTCCCTCCGACCGGGACACACCACATGGACGCTCTGCTCCTGCTCCTCGCCGCGACCGCTCTCGGCGGTCTCGTCTTCCTGCCCTGGATGCGACGCCGGCGGGCCGTCCAGCAGGCCCAGCAGGGTCTGGTGGTGGCCACCGACCCGATGGCGGGCTACGGCTTTGTGCCGCTCAACGAACTCGACGTCCGCCTGCCGGGCCCCGACCAGGATCTGGACGAGGCGCTGGCCGCGATACGGCGTACCCACGACTGGCGCCCTGCGGCCGAGCTGCTGAAGTCCACCGGGGACAACTGGGAGCTGCGCTGGCAGCGGGTCCAGACGCTGGCCGGCTCGGCCGCGTTCGAGCTGGCCCAGGGGGGCGCGGCGGACGCCTCGCACGGCGCCGGGCAGCGGACCGGCGGCCTCTGGCTGCGCACCTGGCGTCTGGAGTCCCCCAAGGACCCTGGCGGCGCCCAGACCCATGCCCAGTTCCTGGTCCTCCAGGCACTGCGTGAGCCCGGCTCCCAGGACTTCCGCATGATCCTGGAGGAGGCCCGTACGGTCTGCCAGGAGGCGGCGCTGCTGGCACCCGGCAGCCCGATCCCGTACATCACCGAGCTGGCCGTGGCCCGCGGCCTGCAGGACCGCCCCGCCGACTACGAAGAGCTGTGGTCCAAGGTCGCCCAGCGGGCCCCGCACCACATGGGCGCGCATCTCGCGGCGCTCCCGTACTGGTCGGAGAAGTGGCACGGGACCCGTAAGGAGGCCGAGGCATTCGCGGAGCGCGCGGCGGCCGGGGCGCCCGCGGACAGTCTCCTGCCCGCCCTCCCCCTCTTCGCGGTGTACGAGCACCTCCCCGAGGCCAACATGGTCCGCAGCCTCTACCAGAGCGCGGTCGTCGAGCGGGCCATCGAGGGCGCCCACTTCGCGCTGGGGCAGGCCCCCGCCGACCATCCGATGGCCCCGCACGTCCGCCATCTCCTGGTCTGGTTCCTGGTCCGCGCCGAGCGCTACGCCGAGGCCATGGACCAGCTCCGCCTCGTCGACGGCCATGTGGGCGCCGTCCCGTGGTCCTACGGCCGCAGCCCCGCCGCCGAGTACGCCGCCTACCGCGCCCTGGCCATCGCGGGCTGGGAACAACTGGGCGGCACGTCGGCGGGCTTTCCGCCGGAGGGGCGGTGAGGGTGGCCGGGGCGTCCGCCCGATGGGGTACGCGGGACAGCCGCGGCCTGCACGGAATGCGGGCGCACCGCCAGGCGTTGCCCAATAGGCCGCGCCCGTGTCCGTCCGCCTCACCTTCCCCCTGCCCCTCCCCTTCCTCTGGAGCCTGATCCTGATGCTGTTCTCCCGCTTCAAGACCCACCTCCCCACCCCCGAGGAAGCGCTCAAGGGCCGCCCCGAGCGGGACTTCACCGTCCCCGAGCGGCACACCGTCCTCGGCAACCCGCTGCTCGGCCCGTACCCGGAGGGCCTGGAGACCGCCGACTTCGGCCTGGGCTGCTTCTGGGGTGCCGAGCGCAAGTTCTGGCAGGCGGACGGCGTCTGGACCACCCTCGTCGGCTACCAGGGCGGCCACACCCCGAACCCCACCTACGACGAGGTCTGCAGCGGCCACACCGGCCACACCGAGGCCGTCCGCGTCGTCCACGACCCCGCCGTCGTCCCGTACACGGCCCTCCTGAAGCTCTTCTGGGAATCCCACGACCCCACCCAGGGCTTCCGCCAGGGCAACGACGCGGGCACCCAGTACCGCTCCGCGATCTACACCCACTCCCCCGCCCAGCAGGCCGCCGCCGAGGGCTCCCGCGACGCCTTCCGCACCGTCCTCCAGAACTCCGGCTACGGCGACATCACCACCGAAATCCTCCCCGCCGACGGACGGCCCTTCTATCCGGCCGAGGGGTATCACCAGCAGTACCTCGACAAGAATCCGGCGGGGTACTGCGGGATCGGGGGGACGGGGGTTTCCTGCCCGATCGGTGTGGCTCCGGCCGGCGAATGAGCCTTTCTCTCGACGCCTGCCCGGCTCGAAGCGCTTCCCGGAGACCGAGGACGAATACACCGTGGTCCTGGGCCGCACCAACACGGTCCTGGTTGAGCTCTTCGCCGGCGCCGGCCGATTGGGTACTGCGGGGTCGATGCGTCCGTGTGGAGCCGCCGCCAGTTGACCCTCACGAAGGATGAGTGAGGCCTCGTTGGACTGTGCTGGAGGGTGCCTGAAAGGCTGTCACTGAGCGTCTACCGTCGCGTGCTCATGGCATCGGGCCACCCCTTCGCCAGCCCCAACGTGGCAGATAGTCGGACTTCCTTGACGTTGTCGCCGGTGAGGCGGAGAAGGGTGTCGCGCGCTTCGGAATCGCCGGGCCACCCACGCGCCAGCCCTTCCGCGGCTGCCCGCCGGATGACCTGGTAGTCGTCGCTGGTGAGCCGGAGAAGGGCGTCGCGCGCTTCCGAATCGCCCGGCCACCCACGAGGCAGCCACATCGTGGCGGCCAGCCGGACAAGGTAGTCAATGTCCCGGGTGAGGCGGAGCAGGGCGTCGCGGGCATCGCTGTCGCCAGGCCACCCCTTCGCCAGCGCTTCCGCGGCAGCTTGCCGGGGCCTGGGGTTACTGGGGAGCCGGGTTGCTGCCAGCAGGACGGCGAGTTCGTCATCCGGCTGGAGAGCGCTGGACGAGGTGAAGCTTCGCTGCAGGTCGCGGACTGTTTGTTCTTCCTGAGTGTTGAGGACTTGGGCCGTGTGCAGGGCGGCGGCTATGTCGTCGAGGGTGGGCTGGGCAAGAAGATCTTGAGGGAGTAACGGCTGAGGGGGCGCGGAGTCGGAGGAGAAGGGCGTGAGGTCAGCAGCACCGGGGTGGAGGGACAGGCGGTTTACGTCAGCGCGGGCCTGGTCCCAAGCCGCCTCAAGAGTGCGGATGCGGGCGGCGGCGCGGTTGGCTTCCTCCTGGGCAGTGTGCTTATGGGTGAGCGCCTGTCGAGACTCGTCACGCAAGCGGTCAAGCTTCACTGGGCCGGCGTAGCCGTGGTGGGCCTGGGCGAGGAGGGCGTCATGGCTGCAAATGATGTCTCTCAAGGCGCTGATGATCCGCCACAGAGTTGTCACGAGGAACTGGGCGTCTCTCAGGGCGTGGCAAAGCCTGGTTTCGCTGTGGCGTGCGCGCTCCAGTTCCACTTCTAGTCGCAGAGCGGCAACAGCCTCGCTGGGGCTGTCCCGAGGCGGATCGGATGACGAGGCAGGACCAGGCGCGGCTTGAGTCGCGGATGAGGCGGCCAGTGCCTGGAGCAAGGAACGTGCCTCCGCACAGCGCTTTTGATGCTCCTCGAGGGACAAGCCGGCAGCTCGGCTGGTGATCCTCAGAAACTGGAGGGTGAACGGCCAGGGTGGGCTGGGCAAGGCCTGGGCTTTGAACAGACGGTCGATGTGCGACTTGGAGAATGCCATCTCACGGACGGGATGCTCCGGCCTGCTGCCGGGGGCACTCGCGACCGCTTCCTCTTCTTTCCGGGCTTCCTGATCGAAGCGCTCGGCGATGTCCCGTACCTTCAAGCCACTCTGACGGGCCTGGTACTGAAGAAACTCCGCAAAATCTCGCCGCGGATCGTCCTCACGGCTTGCCGGGCTGTGCGTGACCTGCACCCCCGCCCCTCTCCTTCTCTCCGGGACCATGTCCCCGAAATGGCCACTACGTCCCAGGGGCAGCGCCGGCATCACAAGTACGACGCACGCTTCGAGCTGCGGACACGCTGCCGCCTGTCCCAGCCGGTCCCGGTCGGTCCCATGAACACTCGAGGACCAACTCCCCACGGTCCATTGTCACCTCACCTCGCACCGCCCAGAGGAATGTTGGGTATTCCGTGAAGGAGAGAATGACCGTGCACACCGTCTCTGATCGCCACGTCGACGTGCTGGCCGCGCCCGGCCTGCGGGAGGCCGCAGAGGCTCTCCTCCTGGCCGCGGTACCCGAGTTCCTCGGCGCCCTGGCCGCGGCCCTTGTCATCGCTGCCGCCGGCCGGTGCCTCCGACGCCTGCGCCACCGTCGCGCCCTGTCTCTCAATGACGATCGAGACGAGTGACACCGGCAGTACCTTCCCGCAGCAAAAACCCGAACGGGTGCTGCGGACTGGGCGGCACCGGCGTTTCCTGCCCCATTGGCGTGGTGCCCGCCGAAGGCTGATCATGCAGCGACTCTCCCCTCGTCCTTCACCAAGCAGCCCGGTTTCTACCGCGAGTGCGTCAAGGCGTTCGGCGACCTGCCGGGCTGGCACGTCGTGCTCCAGGTGGGTAAGCACATCACCGCCGACGAGCTCGGGGAGGTCCCCGGGAACGTCGAAGTGCACCACTGGATACCGCATTGGCGATCCTGAGGAAGGCCGACGCCTTCATCACGCACGCCGGCGCAGGAGGCAGCCAGGAGGGCCTGGCCACCGCCACGTCCATGGTGGCCGTCCCGCAGGCCGCCGACCAGTTCGGCAACGCGGACATGCTCCAGGGACTCGGCGTGGCCCGCCACCTCCCGATGGACCAGGCGGACGCCGCCACCCTCCGCGCGGCGGTGCTCGCGCTCGTCGCCGACCCGGAAGTGGGACGCCGCCTCACGGCCATCCAACGTGAGATGGCTACCGAGGGCGGCACCCGGCGGGCGGTTGACCTCATCGAGGCCGAATTGCCCGCTGAATAAAGGCACCAGCAGCACCTCGACAAGAATCCGGCGGGGTACTGCGGGATCGGGGGGACGGGGGTTTCCTGCCCGATCGGTGCGGCGCCCGCCGACAGCTGATCATGTAGCGGCGGGTCCCGTGTCCGGGCGGGCCGCCAGCTGATGCCATTCGCGACCACACCCGTCGGCGCAGTAGCGATCGCGCCGTCGGGTGTCGGCGATCGCCAGCAGGGCGGTCAGCAGCCGGAACGCCTTGGGAAGCTCGTACGCGGGAAGTTGGGCCATACCGAGTCGCCACTTGGTGAGCATGACGGCCGGCGTGTGCGTGGGCCGTATGCCCGAACGCGCAATGCTCTCCGCCGCATCCTCCTTGACGGGATGGGCCTGGTGGCAGAACAGCTGCAGCGCATGCACGGCGCGGCGTTGCTCTTCCTCCGGCAGGCCGGCGAACCATGCGACGCCTCTGCCATGGGGCGGAGTCCCTGAGCAAGCTCGTTGAGGATGAGTTCATGTTCACGCATGGACGGCTTCCTTCTCGCTGCTCGAGCGGCTCCCTGGCGCCCCGGCCGCCTGCCTTCGGCCGCTTCCCCTCAGGCACCCTCAGCCGCCCTCAGGCCCCTCACTCACCCTCCCCCAACCGCGCCCGGTCCGCCGCCGCGCGCCCCGCGTGCCAGCCGTCGGCGTCGCGTACGCCCCGCAGGCGGACCGGGGCGGTGTCCGGGAAGAGGGTGGCGGTGGTTTCCTCGACGGCGAGTTCGCGGGCGGCGAGGACCGGGAGGAGGTCGGGGGCCGTGTGGGGGGACTCGGATGTGGCGGCCGTGGTGGCGGCTTCGGTGGCCTCGGTGAGGCGGGTGCGGATGCGGTCCGCGTAGGCGATGAGGAAGGTCTGGCGGAAGTCGCGGGTGCGGCGGGAGCGGCCGCGGGCGACGGGGGCACCGGCCTGCTCCTTGAGAGCTTGCGGGAGGGCGTCGGCCGCGCGGTGCATCGCGGTGGTGGCCTGGAGGAGGAGGGAGGTGTAGAGGAGCTCGGTGGCCTCCAGGTCGGCTTCGAAGCCGATGAGGGTGGAGAAGCCGATGTCGGCGGCCCAGACGGCCTGGCAGCGGTTGGCGGCCGCGACGGCGTCCAGGAGGAGCGCCTTGGCCTGTTCGTACGGGCCCTCGATGCCGATGCGGATCGCCGAGGGGCCGTCCGTCGCTCCTTCCGGGGAGCCGCTGTCCAGGAGGGCCTCGTCGATGCTGTGCCGGGCCATCAGCTCCTGGGCCTTGGCGGACAGCGCCTCCGCCTCCTCCGCGAAGTTCGTCGCCTCGGCCTTGGCGAGCAGGCCGCGGATGCGTCCGAGGGCGCGGGAGGCGGCCGCGCTGTGGGCCTTGCGGGCGGGCGCCGTGGGCGGGGCCGGCAGCGGGGTGATGCGCGGAACCCTGGCGAGGGCGCGCAGGGCCATGAGGACGGCGTAGGCGGTCTCGAAGCGGGTGGTGCGGCGGCGCGCGGCCAGGGCGTCGAGGTAGCCGGGGCCGGACTCCCACCAGACCTCGGCGCCCAGCCGCCGCAGCTGTTCGGTCCAGCGGGTGCCGCGCGGGGTCCTGGCCGCCGGGTGGCGCGCCGCCTCGGCCGCTATCGCGTCCACGACCAGCGCCACCAGGGGCGCGTCGGCGGCCTCGCGCCGTACGTAGCGCTCCAGGTCGGCGGGCTGCCAGCCGCCCGCCCAGCACTGCGCCACGCCGTCCGCGGCGGCCGCGACGACCGCCGCGCTCACCGCCTCCCAGCCGGCGGGCGCCGCGGCCAGCATCGAGGCACCCGCCTCGACGGCATCCTCGGCCGCCGCGCCGTCCGCCGCGTAGCGGACGCTGCCGAGTACGCCGCCGACCAGCTCCTCGGCCTCCGACGGCGCCCGCCCGGACCGGCCCCTCCGCCCGCCGGTCCCGCCGGTCCCGCCTCTTCTGCCGTCCCCGCCGCTTGTGCTTCTGCCGTGCTCCGTCACCTGGTCAGGGTACGGACGGGTGGCCCGCTACCGCTCCCCGGAGGCAGGGCGGCCGGCGCCCCGGTCCCCGAGGGGCCGGAGGACCGGGCCGGGCCCCCGAGCCACCATCGACAGCTCCTTCGGGCGCGCAGGCACCCGTCGAGGGCAGCCCTCACCACCGCACCTGATACAGACCCGGCCCGCCCTCTGCCCGATAGCCGAGGGCCGCATTGACCACCCGCATCGGGCGGTTCTCGTCGGCGACCGTCGTCGTGATCTCGCGTACGCCCGGCCGTTTCGCGCGCAGCCGTTCCAGCGTCCGGAGCTTGACGGCCCGGCCCAGGCCGTGGCCGCGGTGCCCGGGGAGGACAACGGTGTCGTACCGCAGGGCGCGTACGGATGCCGGGGGTGGGCAGGAGGAGTTCGGTGGAGGCGGCGAGGGTGCCGTCGGCCTCGGCGAGGGCGGCCACGGTCAGCAGGACGCCGCCGCGGTCGAGGACGACTCGGGCGGCGGCGCGGACGCGTTCGGGGTTTCCAGGGGTCGTGCGCCAGGTCCAGGTCGCCGGCCGGTGCGTCCTCCATGGCGTCGTGCGCGCGGGCGAACCCGGCGGCGTGGGCATCGGGGACGATGGGGGGTATCGCCCTGCTCCTTAAGAGCTTGGGGGACGGTCCAGGCGGCGAAGCGGTAGCCGGGCGGTGGTGC